>NZ_JBHWHV010000013.1:34445-64916 GCF_042732375.1 Streptomyces sp. NPDC059785 | reverse complement strand
CTCGGCGGGGCCGTGCTGTACCGGCGCAACCGGCCCGCGGCGCACCGCCGCTGACCCACGCGCCACCGACGACGTACGCCACCGACGACGTACGCAACGGGTGCCGGACGCCTGGCGTCCGGCACCCGTTTTCGCGTGTCAGCGCGCCGCCGGGGCCGACGCGGCCTCGTCGGAGCGGTCCGCGGGCGCCGGGATCCGTCCGCCGCCCGTTCCGGTACGCAGCCGCCGGCGCACCCCCCGTACCAGCGTGCCCGCCGTGAACGAGGCGCCGTGCACGAAGCGCATCGCGGGGCCGAAGCCGGCCGCCGTGACGAGTCCGGCCAGGAACAGCCCCGGCACCGAGGACTCGAAGTCCCGCCCGACCCGAGGTGATCCGTCGGGTGCCTCCGCGAGCCCGTCGCGCATCTCGTCCGCGAGGAGCGCCAGCCGCTCGCGGGCCGGCCGGAACCCGGTGGCGGCGATGACGTGCCCGGTCTCCAGGGCGCCCCGCTCGCCGGTCCGGCTCAGCGTCCTCAGCCGTACGCCGTCCCCGGCGGCCTCCGCGGCCGTCACCTCGTGGCCGAGGAGCACCTCGACGGCCGGTTCGACGCGGTCGCGCACCCACCAGGCGCCCGCCGGGCCGAGCGCGGTCGCCGCCACACCGGCGCGGGTGCGCTCGGGCAGGCGGCGGAAGACGCCGGGCCGCTCGGCGTAGAACCAGTTCCGCCAGCCGGGGCCGAGGCCGCTGTGCGGGGAGCGGGCCGCCCGCCACCAGGGGCGCTCCCAGGGCGGGGGCACGTCGTTCCAGTTCAGCCGGTCGGCGCGGGCCAGGACCCGGACGCGGGTGCCCTGTTCGGCGAGGAGGGCCGCGGTCTCCAGGGCCGCCTGGCCGCCGCCGATCACCGTGACGTCGCGGCCCGCGAAGCGCGCGAGGTCGCCGTGATCGCTGCTGTGCGAGACGAGCGAGGGGCCGAGGCCGCCGAGCGCGGCGGGGATCTCGGTGAACGGCATGACGCCGACGGCCAGGGCCACCGTCCGCGCGTGCAGCGTCTCGCCGTCCTCGGTGACCGCCTCGAAGCCGCCGGGGACGGTGCCGATCCGGGCGACCGTGCGCTCGTCGACGCCGGGCGCGCCGTGCCGCGCGAACCACAGTCCGTACTCCGCGAACATCCCGACCGGGATCGGTTCCCCGTGCCGGGCGCGGACGCCCTGCCCGGCGCAGTACACGTCCAGGCGCAGCCGGCCGCGCGGGTCGGACAGGTTCGACGCCCACGGCTCCGACTTGAGGAACATCCCGCGGGGCATGTGGTCGCGCCAGGAGGCCATGGGCCGGCCGAAGACGCGCACGTTCAGGCCCGCGGCCGCGGCGTGGGAGGCGATCGACAGGCCGTAGGGTCCGGCCCCCACCACCAGCAGGTCGTACATCAGCAGCTGCTCGCTTTCTCGTCGTCGGTCAGGGGCTGCGGGGCGGCGGCGGGGCGCGGTACGCGCCGGGTGTCCACCGGCGGCGGGTCGGGCCGCTGACGGCGTACGCGGTCCAGCAGGCGCGCCGCGACGTGCCGGCACCACAGCGCCCACAGGGCGAGTCCGGGCCCGAGGTCGTCGCGGGCGTGCCAGGCCAGCTCGCGCCCGCCGGTCCGCGGGCGCAGGGCGGTCAGCGGGGCGTAGTTCTCCACGACGAACGCACGCCCCGGCCGGGGCGCCGGGTCCGGCAGCGGACGGTGGGTCAGGTCCAGGTGCAGCGCCCGTACGACGTCCAGGCCCGAGGCGTCGGTGAAGAGCCGGAACTGGGCGCCGGGGCGCGGGTTGAAGTCGAGCAGGTGGTAGTGGCCGGTCGCGCCGTCGCGGCGGAAGTCCAGGTCGAAGATGCCGCGGTAGCCCAGTTCACCGGTGAGCCGTTCGGCGAGCGCCTGGACCTGCGGGTTCGGCGTCCACCTGCCGACCGAGGTGAGCCCCGCGCCGGGCGGCCGGGCCCGCTGCTTGCGGCCGGGTCCGCCGGCCCGTACGGCGCCCGAGCGGTCGGCGTACCCGTGAAAGAACCAGTCGCGGTCGGGTCCGGGCGGCAGGAACGCCTGGAGGAGCAGCCGGCTGCCCGCCTCGTCGCTGCGCCGGTACAGCGCGCGGGCCTCCTGCGCGGAGCGCACCACCACCGTGCTGCGCAGCCCGGTCCCGGACGGCACCAGCCACGGGCGGCTCCACTTGGCGACCACCGGCAGCCCCAGCCGCCCGGCCGCCGCGGCGGCGCCCGCCGGGCTGTCCGGCACCAGGGTCACCGGGTGCGGGACGTCCACGCGCGCGCAGAGGGCCGCCAGTTCCGCCTTGTCGGCCACCCGTTCGGGCAGCGGGCCGGGCTGCTGCGGCAGCAGGTAGCCGGGGGTGAGCCGGTCCCGCAGACGGCCTACCGCGACGGCACTGGCGTCGTCCATGGGGATCAGCACGGCGGGCCGCGCCACCCGCCGGGCCACCCGGCGCAGCGCCGCGGCGATCTCCTGCGCCGAGGCGTCGGGCGGTGGCGGCGGATGCGTCTCACTCACAAAACGCGAGCTGCGTACGGGACTTCCGGTGGAATCGGCCACCAGATGGACGTCCACACCGGCCCGGCCCAGGGAGCGTACGGCCCCCAGTGTGCCGTGGTGGAAGGGGTTCCTGTCGATTCGCAGAAGAACGGCGGGTACGCGGGTGTCGAGCAGCGACACGGATATTTCCTTCGATTTGTTTCACCCGTGCGGGCGAGCGGGGCGCCGGAATGCATCGGGCCCGATTGGCGGCATGCGCATTCATATGACTGAGTGTCAGTGGATGAAAGGCGCTGTAGCGGCAGTGCGGGAGAGGAGCAGGTATGGGCGGACAGCAGCAACGGGCTACGGGCGGACGGGCGGCGGTCGCCGTGGCCGTCTCCGTGGTCGCCGCGTCGCTCGCCCTGGCGTCGGGACCGGGAGCGGGACTGGGACCGGTAGCGGCCCGGGCCGCGGGGGCGCCGCACGCCGCGGACCCGCCGGTGCCCGCGCCGGAGACGCCCGACCCGGCGACCCCCGACCCGGCGGCACCGGTGCCGGCGGAGCCCGGCGCGGACCCCGTGAACCGGCCCGCGCCCGTGACCCCGCCGGCCGTGACGGCACCGGTGTCCCCGCCGGCCACGACCGCGCCCGCGGTCGCACCCACGTCCACGATCCCGTCGGCCACGACCCCGCCGTCCGTGGCTCCGGCGGCGCCCGCCTTCGGGGCCTACCTCGACTACGGGCCCCGCGGTGTGGCCCGGATCGCCGAGCTCAGCCGGTGGCTGGGCGGTGCCGAACTCCGCGTCGGGCACACGTACCTGCCCGGCGACCGGTGGAGCAACATCGAGGGCGCGCCCGGTTTCCTCGACGCCTGGGCCGGCTGGCGGCGCGCGAAGGACGACCGGCTGCTCGTCCTCAACGTGCCCATGCTGGAGCGCAACGAGGGGCACGTACCGGACGACGAGGTGCGCGCCCTGCTGCGGGAGGGCGCGTCCGGCGCGTACGACCGGCACTTCAGGGCGCTGGCCGAGCGGCTCGTCGCGCTGAAGGTGCCCGACACCGTCATCGTGCTCGGCTGGGAGATGAACGGCATCACGTACACCCATCGCTGCGGTCCAGAGCCGGAGGCCTGGAAGACGTACTGGAACAGGATCGTCACCGCCATGCGCTCGGTGCCGGGCCAGAATTTCAGGTTCGATTTCACGCCGAATCGCGGCCGGGACGCCATTCCCTGGACCGAGTGCTATCCGGGGGACGACACCGTCGACATCATCGGAATGGACGCCTACGACCAGCCGCAGGGCCTTTCATTCGACGAGCAGGTGAGAGAACCGTACGGGCTGAAGGCGCATGTGGACTTCGCGAAATCCCATGGCAAGGCCATTTCGTATCCCGAATGGGGGCTTTTTCGCAACGGTGACAATGCCACGTACATGCGCCGGATGCTCGCCTGGATGAACGAGCACAAGGCGGTCTACAACACGCTCACGGACTACTGCCCGCACGGCGTGTGGCAGTGCGACGACAACCCCAGGGCGGCGGAGGTCTACCGGTCGCTGCTGTCCGGCGGGTCCGGCACGGCCCCCGAGCCGACCGCGCCCCCGGCGGAACCGCCCGCCTCCAAACGCCCCGGCACGTGCGCGCCGGTGCGGTTCGGCGAGTGGCTCCAGCAGTGGTTCGGCGACAGGTTCTGTCTGCGCTTCGACCGGTGGTCGCGGCACTGGTGAGCGGGGGAGGGGCAGGGGGCGCCTGTGGTGGCGGGCGGCTGGCGGTGCACGGGCGGTCCGGGTCCGCCGGTACCGCCGTCCGCGCGCCGTCACCGGCCGCGCAGCCGCCGTCGGCCCCGGTTCAGCAGCGGTCTGCCGCGGTCGCGGGCGGTGACGCCGAGGAGTGCCGCCGTCAGCAGGGGCGCGGTCCTGCGGCGGGCCAGCAGCAGCCGGCCGTTGACCACCGGCTCGGGGCGCCAGCGCTCCTTGTAGGGCTCGGTGCCGCGCAGCAGGCTCAGTACCCGGCGTTCGCCGTCGGCCGCCCCGGCGGCGCAGGCGTTCAGCAGCATGGTCGCCACGTCCGCCTTGCGCTCGCGCAGCCGGGGATCGGCACCGTACAGATAGCCGCCCGCCAACTGCCGCGACAGCAGCGTCAGATCGACCGCCACCACCTCGCCGTCGAGCCGGAACTCGGTCACCACGGCGTCGCCGGAGCGGACCATCTGGCCGACCGCCCGCACCAGGTGCCCGGCGAACCGGGGCCGCAGATGCTCCGGCGTCACCCCGCGCCCCTGCCACTGGAGCCGGTGCAGTTCGAGGAGCCGGTGCAGCGCGGCGGGCACCTCGCCGGGCGGTACGGCGCGGTGCTCGACGCCGAGCGCGGTCAGCTTGCGCAGCTTCGCGCGGACCCGCTGGGCGCGGGAGGCGGGCAGCCGCTCGAGCAGTTCGGCCATCGGCCGGGCCGGGAGTTCCAGGCAGACCGAGTCGCGCACCCGGCGCCGGGGCCCGTCCCACTGCTCGTGGATCCGCTCGGCCGCGCCGCCGGGCCGCACCTCGCGCAGGTCGACGAGCGCGGTGCGCGCGGCGGCGCGGAGCCCGGTGACGAGCGCGGGCAGCGCACGCTCCGCGTGCTCGTCGTCCACCAGCACGTCCAGGTAGTCGGAGATCGCCCCGCCCAGCGGCACCAGCGCGGGCAGCGGCCGGTACACCCGCATCAGAGGCGCGACGGCGCGCAGTTCACCGCCCTCGCGGACCACCAGGAGCCGCAGCGCGCCCGGCGGACCGTACGAGAGCCACCAGGAGTGCAGCCAGGCGTGGCTCTGGAACGCGGTGGCGGTGGCGCACCGGCGGTGCAGGCGGCCCCAGGCGGGGGCCAGCGCGGCGAACTCGTCCACGCCGGTGACGAGCGCGGCGGTGAGAGGACTGAGGGTGAGAGGAGTGGCGGTAGGAAGACCGGCGGTGAAGGGAGCGGGGGCGAGCGGAGTCGTGGTGGGCGGGGCGTCCGGTGCGGTGCCCGGCGCCCGTCGCGTGCTCGCGTCCACGGCAGTTCGCGCCGCCCTCACAGCTGTCCGTGCGCTTCGGCGGCGACGGCCGGGCCCGGTACGGACGCGGCCTGCGCGGAGTCGTCCGCGCGCCGGGGCCGCACCAGCAGTGCGAGCCCGCCCAGCAGCCCGCCCGCGGCGGCCCCGACCAGACCGGTCACCGACGGGGACGCCGACGACGCCCCGGCGGGCTTCACAGCGCGCGAGAACTGGACGAGCCGTACATGGGTGCTGTCCTGGTTGTCGTTCGCGTGCCGGGTCATCGAGCCCGTGACGGCGTTGGCCATGTCGGCGGCGAGGTCGGCGCGCTCCGAGGTCGCCGTGACGGCCACCATCGGGGCGTCCGGCGAGGTCGCGGCCCGCACGCTCTTCTGGAGCGTACGCATCGGCACCCCGGCCCACACCTGCGCATCGCCGAGCACCGAGACCTGCGTGGCCACCCGCCCGTACGCCTGCGCGAAGCCGTCCGCCGACGCCGGGTCCGCCGTCTTGTCCGGTACGGCGATGACGTAAGCCGTCGCCGAGTACGAGGGGGGTGTCAGCGCGCCGTAACCGGCGCCGGTCAGGCCGCCGAGCAGTACGCCGGCCGCGAGCAGGTTCCACGGAGGCAGGGCTCGCGCGCGGGCCAGGACCGCGGCGGCCCGGCCGGTCGGGCGGTGCTGGCCGGTGGGATTGTCGGTCATGCGGAACTCACCTTCTGAAGAGCCCGAGCGGGGCGGGCGACGGCGGCCGTGTACACGTCCATGAGCTGGGCGGCGCTGTGGGTGATGCAGTAGCGGCGGGCCGCGTCCGGGGCGGTGCGGGGCCCGGGACCCCCGGCGCGGACCCGGGCGAGGGCGCGGGCGAACGACTCGGCGCCGCCCTGGACCCGGTGCGCGCCGGGCGCCGCCTCCGGCGGCAGGTCCTCGACCGCCGGGCAGGAGACGTAGAGCACGGGAAGACCCGCGGCCAGCGCCTCGACGACCGCGAGCCCGAACGCCTCCTCCGCGCTCGGCGAGGCCAGCGCGTCCATCGCCGCGGTCAGCGACGGCAGATCGGCCCCCGGCAGACCGGCCGTCGGACGTTCGCCCGTGAACAGCACGCGGTCCGCGACGCCCGCGCGCTGCGCCGCGCGCCGCAGCCTGCTCTCCTCGGGCCCGCCGCCGACGAGCAGCAGCCACGAGTCGCCGGGGAGCCCGGCCAGCGCACGGACCAGGACGTCGAACCGCTTGCCCGGGACGAGCCGGCCGACGCCCCCGACGACGTACGCGTCCTCCGGCAGGCCGAGGCGGCGGCGGGTGCGGGCCCGCAGCACCGGGTCGAAGCGGAACCGTGCCACGTCGATGCCGTTCGGCACGATCTCGATGCGCGGCCCCGGGACGCCCCAGCGGCGCAGCCGTTCGGCGACGGTGGGCGAGACGGCGACCGTGGTGCTGCCCAGGCGTTCACCGGCCAGGTACAGCGCGCGGACCCCGGCGGTCAGCGCGCGCCCCTCCATCTGCGAGTCACCGAGGGAGTGCTCGGTGGCCACGACGGCCCGCACGCCCGCGAGCCGGGCGGCGATCCGGCCGTACAGGCAGGCCCGGTAGAGGTGGGTGTGCACGAGGTCGTAGCCGCCCGCCCGGATGAACCGCACCAGGCGGGGCAGCACCGACAGGTCGCGGTTGCCGGTCATGCCGAGGTGGACGACGCGTACGCCGTCGGCGGCGAGGCCGTCCGCGACCGCGCCCGGGTCGGTCAGAGTCACCACGTCGCAGTCGACGGGCAGATGACGCAGCAGCAGCCGCAGCTGCTGTTCGGCGCCGCCCGTGCCGAGCCCGGTGATGATGTGCAGCGCCCTCACCGGACGTCCTCGACCGGGCGGCGGCGCAGCCGGTGCAGCTTGCGCTTGAGCAGCAGCCGTACGGCGTTGTCCCGCTGGCCGACGTGGACGCGCGGCAGGGCGTGCGGGCCGGTCAGCGGGCCCGGGTCGATGGCGCAGGCGTAGCGGTAGCCGGCGGCGCGCACGGCGTCGACGACCCGCCGGTCGACGGTGCCGTACGGATAGCAGAACCCGTGCACGGGGCCGCCCGTCAGTTCAGCGAGCGCGGCCCTGCTGCCGGCGACCTCGGCGCGGAGCACGGCGTCGTCGGCCCGCGTCAGGTCGACGTGGGTCAGCCCGTGCGAGCCGATCTCGATGCCCTCGGTGGCGGCGGCGGCCCGGATGCCGTCCCGGCCGAGGAGCGGTTTGCGGGGGCCGAGCGGGTCCCACGCGTTGTCGCCGTCCAGCCGCCCCGGCAGGACGAAGAGGGTGGCGCCGCAGCCGTGGTGGCGCAGCAGCGGCAGCGCCAGGTCGACGAAGTCGGCGTACCCGTCGTCGAAGGTGAGCCCCACCAGACCGGAGCTCTCGCCGCGGGCGCGGGCGGCGAGCAGGTCCGCCATGCTCACCCCGCGCAGGCCCCAGCGGCGCAGCAGCCCGAGCTGCCGGTCGAGCCGGTCGGGCGAGACGGTGATGCGGTACGGGTCGTCGGAGCAGTCGCCCACGGAGTGGTACATCGCCACCCACGGTTCAGTGGCGCGCGCGGCGCTGCGACCGGTGGCACGCCGTACGTGTGCCGGGTCAGCGATGACGGACATCGGACAGCCTTCCTGTGGCGGGACGGGGGACGGAGACGAACGGCCGGGACCCCAGGGCCCGGGCCAGCGGGACGAAGACGGCGGCGACGGCGGCGCCGCCGTCGAGCAGGCCGAGGACGGGGGAGTCCGCGAGGCCGGCGCACCACCAGCCGGCCGCCGCGGCGGCCACCGCGGCGGGCACCGGTGCGCCGATCCCGGCCGCGACGCGCCGGGTGCGCACCGGCACCCCGCGCCGCCGCAGCCCGGCCAGCAGGAGCAGCGCGGACACGGTGATGCCGACGGCGTTGGCGGCGGCGATCCCGCACACGCCCCAGCGGCCGGTGGCGGGCACCCCGAGCGCGGTCGTCACGGCGATCCCCGCGGCCATCGCGCCCACCGGGTACCAGGTGGGCCGCCCCGTGCTGAAGTACGCCCGTACGAACGCGCCGACCAGAGTGTGGCCCAGCAGCCCGAGCGCGTAGACCCGCATGACGGCGGCGGTGGCCGCGGTGTCCCGCGCGTCGAACGCGCCCCGCTGGAACAGCAGCTGGATCAGCTGGGGCGCGCACGCGACGACCGCGGCGGCGCCCAGGAGCACGGCGGTGGACACCAGGGCCAGGTCGCGTTCCACGCGGGCGCGGGCCCGCTCGGTGTCGCCCGCGGCCACCGCCTGCGCGACCACCGGGAAGGTGACGGTGCACAGCATCAGCGACAGCACCATCGGCATCTGGGCCACCTTCTGGGCGTAGTTCAGATGCGAGATGGCCCCGGCGGGCAGCGACGACGCGAGGAACCGCTCGACCAGGACCTGGGACTGCCGGCAGAGGGCGAAGAGCAGCACGGCGGCGATGAGGAGGAGGTCCAGGCGGGGGGTGGCGCTCTTCGGGGCGGAGGCCGGGTGCGCGTCGCGGCGCGGGCCGTCGGTGCCTGGTGTTGCCGGGCCCGCGTCCGGTGTTCCCGGGCCCGCGTCCGGTGTTCCCGGGCCGGGGTCCGGCGTTCCAGGGCCGGCGTCCGGGCGCGTGTCCCGGTGGCGGTCGTCGTCGTCCTCACTCCGCGAGTGGCGGCGCAACTCCCGCCACAGGGACGGCACCTGGGCCGCCACCATCAGACCGCCGCCCACCGCGACGCCCAGCGCCGCCGCTCGTACGCCCCAGAGGCCGCCGAGGACGAACATCGTGGCGATGATGCCGGTGTTGTACGCGACGTAGATCGCGGCGGGGGCGAGGAACCGGCGGTGCGCGCGCAGCGCCGCGCTGGCGTAACCGGCGAGCCCGAAGCTCAGTACGCAGGTCGCCGTCAGCCGGGTGCAGGCGACGGCGGCCCCCGGCTCCGGCAGCCCCGGCGCGAGGACCGCGACCACCTGCGGCGCCCCGGCGATCAGCAGCGCCGCCACGGCCGCGAAGGCGAGCGCCAGCCGGGGCAGCGTGGCCGCGACGAGGCGGCGCACGGCGTCGTCCCCGGGGGCCCGGCCCGCGACGGCCCTGCTGAACAGCGGTACGAGGACGAAGGCGAGCCCGTCCTCGATCAGCAGGGTCGCCGCGAACTCCGGCACGGTCCAGGCGACCAGGAAGGCGTCCGTGTCGCTCCCGGCCCCGAAGAGATGTGCGAGGGCCTGGTCCCGTCCGAGCCCCAGCAGCGCCCCGGCCAGGGACAGGCCGATGGTGACGGCGGTGGCGCGGGCGAGAAAGCGGGGGGAGGCCGCCGGCCCGGATCCGGCCGCGTTCGTGCGGGTGCCGGTGCCGGTGCGGGTGCCGGTGTTGGCGCTGGTGTTGGCGTTGGTGCTGGTGCTGGTGCTGGTGCTGGTGTCGGCGTCGGCGTCGGTGCGGGTCGGTGGCGCCGCCGCCGTCCCGTCCGCCCGTCCCGGTGTCACCGTCATCGCGCCGCCGCCCGACCGGAGCGGCCCGCGGCCCCGTCCGCCCGTACGGTGTCCCCGCCGCGGAGGCCGCCTTCGTACGGTGCCGCGGCGGCCGGGTCGAGCAGCGCCCACCGGGCGACGAGCCCGAGACACACGGCGGTGAGCACGGTCGAGGGCCCGCCGATGTCGGCGTACACGAAGTCGACGAGCTGCCAGACGATCAGCCCGCAGGCGACCAGCGCACAGTCGAGCCCGTCGGGCCGCGGGGGGCTGCCTGGCGAGGACGCGGCGTTGAACCGGCCCGGCGGCCTCGCCCCGGCGGCCGGGGCGGGTGCGGAGTCCGGCCTGCTTGGCGGCCTGGTACCGGTCGGTGTGTGTGCGGGGCGCGGCCTTACGGTCCCGTCCGGTGCGTGTGCGGAGCACGGTTCGTCCGGTCGCTCTGTCTTACCGGGCGCGGGTGCGGAGTCCGGCCTGCTTGGCGGCCTGGTACCGGTTGGTGTGTGTGCGGGGCGCGGCCTTACGGTCCCGTCCGGTGCGTGTGCGGAGCATGGTTCGTCCGGTCGCTCTGTCTTACCGGGCGCGGGTGCGGAGTCCGGCCTGCTTGGCGGCCTCGTCTCGGGCGGCGTGCGCGCGGGGCCCGGCCGTCCGGTCCCGCCCCGGCCGTGTGCGGAGCACGGCCCGTTCGGTCGTCCCGTCCCAGGCGACGCGCGTCCGGGGCCCGGCCTGTCAGGCCGCCCCGTCCCGCCCGGTGCACGTGCGCAGTCCGGCTCGTCCCGCCCGCCGGACTCACCGGGCGCGCGCCCGCTCGGCGCGCGCCCGTCCGCCGCCGTCGCCCGCCGTACCCGTACAAGCCCCCGCAGCGCGCACACCAGCAGTGCCAGCCAGCTGCCCGTCAGGGTGAGGAGGCCCAGTAGGCCCTGTTCGCTCAGTACCAGCAGGTACATGTTGTGCGGGGACAGGAGCGGCTGTCTGCGGAAGGCGGCGCCCGCGCCCTCGGTGTCGCTGCCGGAGGAGAGGGCAAGCGACGCGTGGCTGTCGCGGTACTCGGGGAACCCCTTCAGGCCGACGCCGGTCACCGGGTGCTCCCGCCACATCCCGGCCGCCGCCGCCCACATCGTGTACCGGTCGGTCACCGACCGGTCCGGCGCGTCCGTGACCTGCGTGATGCTGCTGATCCGCTCCTGGAGCAGCGCCGTACCGATCCCGAAGCCGCCCACCAGGACGACGCCGACAGCGGCCACCACGGCGCCCGCCCTCAGCGCCCGCCGCACCCCCGCGAGCCCCAGCTGCACCGTCAGCGCCACCGCCGTGGCGATCCACGCCCCGCGGCTGAAGGACAGCGCGAGCGGCGCCAGCAGCGCGAGCCCGCACCCCGCCGCGGCAACCCGCTGCCGTACCGGCCCCGCGCCGAGCGCCAGACCGGCCGCGCAGACCAGCCCGAACGACACCACGGTCGCCATCCCCATGACGTCCGCCGCCCCGAACGTCCCCACGGCCCGGATCTCCTCGCCCATGTACGAGGCACCGGTCCCGGTCGCGTACTGGTGCACGCCCAGCGCCCCCTGCCACAGCGCGAGCGCGACGAACGCCCAGCACAGCAGCCGCAGTTCACGCCGGTCCCGAACCAGCAGCAGCACCGCCGCCGGGACCAGTACGAAGATCTGGAGCTGGCGGACGAACCCGGCCAGGCCGGCCTCCGGCGACACCGCCCCGGCCGCCGCGACCGCGATCCCGGCCACCGGCAGCCCGAGCACCACGGCCGCGGCCGGTGACAGCGGACGCCGCCGCTGCCGTACGAGACGGACCACGCAGTACGCCACCAGCAGCCCGGACGCGGCGTCGGCGGCGGTCGCGCCCCCTTCACCGCCGGGCGCGACGGGCAGCGCGAGCAGAGCCACCACCGCCAGTACGGGCAGTACGGGTAGTACGGGTAGTACGGGCGATAGGGCTGATAGGGGCAGTGCGGGTGACGCGGGTGTCCACCTTGGGGCCATGCGGCTCAGCTCCCCGTCGGCCGCAGCAGCGTGACCGCCGTACGCAGCAGGATCCGGACGTCCTGCCACAGCGACCAGTCGTCGATGTAGGCGTTGTCGAAGCGGCAGCGGTCCTCGATCGAGGTGTCGCCGCGCAGCCCGTGGACCTGCGCGAGCCCGGTGATCCCGGTGCGCATCCGGTGGCGGGCCGCGTAGCCGGGGTAGGTCTGGCTGAACTGGGTGACGAAGTAGGGGCGTTCGGGGCGCGGGCCGACCAGGCTCATGTCGCCCCGGAAGACGTTCCAGAGCTGGAGCAGCTCGTCCAGGGAGGTCCGCCGCAGGAAGCGGCAGAACGGGCGCATCTCGTGCTCGTTCGCCACACTCCACCGGGTCGCCGCCTCATGGGCGTCGGCCGGACGGTGCGTGCGGAATTTCAGCAGCGTGAACGGCCGGCCGTCCTTGCCCACCCGTTCCTGCCGGAAGACCACCCCGGGCCCGTCGCCGAGCCGCAGCACCACCGCGCACACCAGCAGTAACGGACTCACCGTCAGCAGCAGCGCCCCGGAGACCAGTACGTCGAGGGCCCGCTTGCCCGCACCGCCCGGCACCCCGGCCGCCGCCACGGGCCGGCACGCGAACCCGGCGAGCCGCTGCCGCCCCGGCAACCCGTACGGACCGGCGCCGACCAAACCCGCGCCGACGGCACCCGCGCCGACCGGACCCGCGACGACCGGACCCGCGACGACCGGACCCGCGCCGACGGGACCCGCACTGGCCGGATCGAAGCCGCCGCCGGCCGGATCGAAGCCGCCGCCGGCCGGGCCGAAGCTGCTGCCGGCCGGGCCGAAGTCGCTGCCGGCCGGGCCGAAGCCGCCGTCGGCCAGTGGCGGGCCCGCGTCGACCATCCAGAGCCGGCAGCCCGACTCCGCCAGCGCCCGCAGCAACGGCGTGTCCTCGGCGCGCGGACCGACGACCAGCACGGTCCGTACCCCGTTCTGGATGACCGCCCGCTGCACCTCCTCGCCGGTGGTCAGCACCGGCAGCCCGTCGCCCTCGGCCGCCTGCCGGTCCACGACACCCACCGGCCGTACGCCGCAGTCCGGGTGGCGCAGGAAGGCCGCGGCGACCCGCCGGGCCGTGGCGGCGGGCCCGGCGACCAGCGCCGCGGACGGCCGGCGGACCAGCGCCCGGCGCCGCCACCCGTGCACGGCCTCCCGCCCCAGACAGCTGACCGCCGACTGGAGCAGGATGCCCGGCACCAGGTTCCGCGCGGACAGCGCGTCGGCCGGGAAGAACGCAGCCAGCAGGGCGGCGAGCGCGCACCAGCCCACGGCGATCCGCCCGCAGACGGCGGGCAGTTCGTCCAGCGCGGCGGGTACGGCGGGCGCGTCCGTGGGCCGGTACAGCGACGCGCGCGCGTTCAGCCCGAGCACCACGACCAGCAGCAGCCCGGCCGGCAGCAGTCCGGCCGGCAGCAGTCCGGCGGGCAGTACGCGGTGCTGGACCGGGGCGCACAGCAACGCGGCGGTCAGCGCCGCCCCGGCGTCCACGGCGGGCAGCGGCAGCCGCGCGGCCCGCCGGACAGGGGCGCGGCGGCCGGCCCCGTCGAGCCGGAAGCCGTCGGCGGCCTCGCGCGGAGGGATGACCGAGACGGGCGAGAGTCCCTGCTCCCGTGGCTGCCCGCCGGGGGAGGGGACGGTGCTTTCCGCAGTCACGTGTTGCTGGACTCCCTGCGTTCGGTGGGTTCGCCGCACGGGGCGTGCGCCGCTTGCCGCGCGGCGAGCAGTTCGCGGTACACGTCCGCGACCGCCGCCGCCGTGTGCCGCACGTCGTGCGCGGCCAGTACGTGACTCCGGCCCCGCCGGCCGAGCGACTCGCGCAGCGGCGGGTCGGCCAGCAGGGCGCACAGCGCTCCGGCGAGCGCGTCCGGGTCCTCAGCGGGCACCAGACACCGGCCGGGCAGCGCGGGCGGCAGGCTTTCCCGGGCGCCGTCCACGTCGGTCAGCACGACCGGCCGCCCGCACGCCATCGCCTCCAGCGGCGCCAGGGCCATGCCCTCCCAGCGCGACGGCAGCACCACCAGGTCGGCGGCCCGGTACCAGGGGACGGCGTCCGCGGCGGCCCCGGCGAACAGCACCGATCCGGGCGCGGCGGCCCGCAGCGCCGCCGCGTCGGGACCGTCCCCGACGAGCGCCAGCCGGGCCCCCGGCACCCGCCGGACCACCGACGGCCACGCCCGCAGCAGGACGTCCTGCCCCTTCTGCCGGCACAGCCGCCCGACACAGACCACCAGCGGCCCCGCCGCCCCGGCCCCGTGTACAGACTGCGCAGTCGCAGTCGCAGTCGCAGTCGCAGTCGCAGTCGCGGTCGCGGTCGCAGTGGAGGTGGAGGTGGAGGTGGAGGTCGCGGCGTCTGCGGGTACGGTCCGTGCGGTCGCGGTGTCGGCGGGTACGGTCCGTGCGGTCGCGGTGTCGGCGGGTCGGAAGCGCGTCGTGTCGACCCCGTTCGGGACGACCCGCCAGGCGGCCCGTACGCCCGCCCGTTCCCCGGCCGCCCGCTCCGCCTCGCTGACGCACACCACGCGGGAGGCCCAACGCGCGCCCCACCGCTCCCACTTCACCGCGAGCGCGGCGGTCGTCCCGCCCACCGCCGCGAACGACCACGCGTGCGGCTGGAAGACGGTCGGCACCCGGCCGCGTACGGCGAGCCGGACCGCGAGACCGGCCTTGGCGCTGTGCGCGTGCACCAGGTCGGGACCCGTCTCCCGGACGATCCGGCCGATGTCGCGCACCTCCCGCGCCAGCGCGGGGCCCGGCGACCGCGTCGCCCGCCACGGCCGTACGGCGCAGTCCAGCAGGCGCAGCGCCGCGGTGAGCCCGCTGTCGTCCGGGCAGGCGACGGTGACCCGCAGCCCGGCGGCGAGCTGAGCCCGTACCAGGTCCAGGACCACCCGGGCGACTCCGCCGTCGACCGGCTGGGTGACGTGCAGCACCCGGATCGCGGAAGTGGCTGACTGTGGCATACGCGGTTCCTCGCTCGCGGCACGTTGACTCCCCCGTCGGTGTCCCGTGAGTCCCAGCGGCCTCAGGAGCAGCGCAACTCTAGCCCGCTATCCGTATTTTCCGGTGAAAGCGGGCAACTGTGTCGGAATGGTGAAGTGTGGGCATCTAGTGTCACCCCATTGGGGGCGCAACCCGTATGCGTGCCACGCGTTGACACAACGCCGGGCATGTCCGCCCGGATGTTGTGTCGAACCCCAAGGAGCATTTCTCCATGTCGCGTATCGCGAAGGGCCTGGCCCTGACCTCCGTTGCCGCCGCCGCCGTGGCGGGCACCGCCGGCATCGCCGCCGCCGACAGCGACGCAGGTGCCGCGGCCGCCCACTCCCCGGGCGTTCTGTCGGGCAACGTCCTGCAGGTGCCCATCCACCTCCCGGTCAACGTCTGCGGCAACACCATCGACATCATCGGCCTGCTGAACCCCGCGTTCGGCAACACCTGCGTCAACAACTGACGCGGACGTACCCCTTCTGCCGGCCGCCCTCCCCGACGGGAGGGCGGCCGGCCGCGTTCCCAAGAGGGGGCGGCCGGATCGCCTTCTTGGCAGGGGTGGTCGGATCGCCTTCTTGGGAGGCGGCCGGAGGGCGTTGGCCCGAATGGCCGGGGCGGGTGCCCTGCCCCCGTTCGGACCCTCCGCAGGCGCCTCACCAGGGACGACACGGGCGCGGGCGGTGGTGCGCCGGGTGCGGGCGCGGACGACCGGTTGCAGCGGCGGGTCACCGATTCCACGGTGATCAACGGTGGTCAAAAAGCTCCACGCAACCGTCGCAACCGTCGAAAGGGAACTTCCATGCGCGCACTGTCGGCACGGCGCACCGCCTCCTGGGCACTCTGCGCCACGTTCCTCACCGGGATCGCGGCACCGGCCGCCACGGCGGCCGAGGGCGGCCCGGCGCGAGAACCCGGCCGTGCGGCGCAGCCCGTCCCCGGCGCGGAGGGGCTGCTCGGCCAGGTCTCGGTGATCGCGGACGTCGGCGGCGGCCTCCTGACTCCGGTCACGGACCTGCTCGGCGCCGTCCTCAGGGCGGACGGCGGACAGCTCTCGGACGCCGAGGCGACGAAGCTCGGCGACGCGGCGAAGGGCGCCGTCGCCCGGCTCCCCGAGACCGGTACGGCAGCCACGGCGCCGGCCGCCACGACACCGGCCGCCACGACACCGAACCCGCAGGCCGACACGCCCCACACCCTCCCGGCGGCGGTCGTCCCGGCCCCGTCCCTGCTCCCGGCCCTGACGGATGGCGCGGACGGCGGCGGCCGCGCGGACCCGGCGCCCCCCGCTGTCGACAGCCCGCTCGCCAACGGGACTTTGGCCGGCCGCGCGGACCTGACAGGCGACCTGGAGGACCTGGTGGACCGCCTGGTCGCGGCGGCCACCGCGAAGAACGGCGCGATCGGGAACAGCGCGACGGCCGGGAACAGCGCGGCGGCCGGGCACGGCACGACCGACGGGGACGGCATGACCGGTGGGGACGGCATGACCGGTGGGGACGGCACGACCGATGGGGACGGCATGACCGGTGGGGACGACCTGACCGCGGAGAACGACGTGACCGCGGAGAACGGTGTGACCACAGAGAACGACGTGACCGGCGAAGGCGGTACCGGAGTGCTTCCCGTGATCACGAACACGGTGGGCCAGGTGATCGGTCTCGTCACACAGACCGTGCTCGGCGGTGGCAGAGGCCCCGTCGCCTGAACGTGCGTTCCGGCCGTCCGGCCGCCTGCACACGCGTGCCGCCGTCCGGCCGCCCTCCCGGGGGACGGCCGGACGGCGGTTTCATATGAGGATCCGACACACCGTTCATTCGGGTGGGTTCACGGGCGGGTTCGGGGAATCTTCGCCGCGCGGGGTTTCCGGCGCGTGCGGGCCTCGTTGCTCAGGGAGCAGTGAGAGGCCAGGCATCCGCATGCCTGCAGCGAGAATTCCCGCCGGTGACGCGAGTCGCCGAAGAAAGGAACACGATGAAGTCCCTGAAGGCTGCCGCTGTCGTTGCCGGTTCCCTCGTCGCCGCTGGTGCCGCCGCGCCCGCCTTCGCGCACGACCCCGGAGAGCTCACGCCCACCAGCCTGAACGGCGGGGTGAACACACTCACCAGCCAGCGGACCATCGACTTCAAGGATCTGTCGCCGCTGCAGCACCAGTCGGACACCCTCGACACCGAGAACGAGGATTCCGTGCTCAGTACGGTGAACGGCGCGACGGACGCCCTGAACGCCAACGGCGGCCCCCTGCGCATGCTCGGCGGACTTCCGCTGCGTGGCTAGTCATCTGATTTCATCGCGTGTCCTTGCGGAATGCCGCACGAACGCGTCCTTAGGGTGGTGCCAATTCCCCAAGGAAAGGACCGACGATGAACTTCGCCAAGAAGGCGGCCGTGCTTCTCGCCGCCACCGGCATGGCTCTGGGTGCCGCCTCTGTGAGCGCTTCTGCGGACTCCGGGGCCAAGGGTGCCGCCGTGAAGTCTCCGGGAATTCTCTCGGGCAATGTCGTACAGGTTCCCGTGCACGTTCCGGTCAACGCCTGCGGCCTGAGCGTCGACGTCATCGGGCTGCTGAACCCGGCCTTCGGCAACACCTGCGTCAACAAGTGACCTGAGCGCCGGGCGATCCGGAACGACAGTGACCTGAGCGCCGGGCAATCCGGAACGACAGTGACCTGAGCGCCGGGCAATCCGGAACGACAGTGACCTGGCCGCCAGGCGATCCGGAACGACAGTGACCTGGCCGCCGGAAGATCCGAAGCGACGCCGAAAGGGCCGACTCCGTATTCCGCGGATTCGGCCCTTTCGCCGTGTTCGACCGCGATTCCCTCGATCGTGTGGACACCTTGCGAGAAATCACCCGGCCGGGTGAGTGAGCGGCCGGGTGAATTCCGGCGCGTCGATAGGGTTCCGCGGTGACCTCAACGCCAAGTGAAACAGCCCCTTTCCGTCCCGCAGATCTCGGCACCCTGGTCGTGATCACCTTCAGCGGGGAAGCCCCCGACGGCGGCGACATGCCCTACCTTCTCGCCTATCCGCTGGGCGACGGGCCGGGCGGCCCGGAGGGTTCCACCGCGGCCGTGGAACATTTGCTGCGCAGCAACAAGCTGTCCGTCGGAGACGAGATCGTCGACGGGACCCGCATGCCGAGCCTGCCCGTCACCCTCCTCGTCGAGGCCGGTCAGGCGGCCATCAACATGCCGTATCTGAGCGCCCAGTGCACCGTGCCGCCGGGATGGCTCGCCGCGGTCGAGAAGCGCGGCTACGCCTACTTCCTGTTCGCCACCCGCCCCTGGCCCGAGGCCGTGCCCGGCGAGCCCGTCGAGGCGGAGAGCCTGACCGCCTTCGCCGGCGACGAGGACGTACTGAACAGCGCCGCGCACGTACTCCTGCCCGCGCGGAGTCTGCGCAAGAACTGAGGCTGTCCGCGGGCAGCCACCGGTTCGGCTCCCGGCGGCCGGGGGTGGTCGCGCGGCCGCCGCTTCCCCAGCTCCCCGGCGGCACCGCCGCCGCATCCGGCAAGGAGAGCGCCATGTCCGTCAGCAGAGTGCCGGCGCCGCCCACGGCGGTCCCGCCGCAATCCCCGTCTCCGCCGCAACCCCCGTCTCCGCCGAAGCCCCCGTACCCACCCGAACCGTCGCACCAGCTGGAGCCGTCGAACCAGCCGGAGCCATTGAACCGGCCGGAGCCATTGAACCGGCCGGGCTCCTCGTACCCGCCGGGCTCCCCGTACCCGTCCGAGCGGTCTAACCCGCCGAGTTCCCCGTACCCGCCCGAGCCGTCGAGTCCGCCGGAACCGCCGGCCCCGGTGGCCGCCGGGAGCCGAAGCCGTCGCAACGTCCTGCGCGCGTTGTTCGCTTCGGCCGTGGCCGCGAGCGCGATCCCGGTCGGCGCGGCGTTGCGGCCGCAGCGTGCCGAGCGGGTGGTCTCCGACCCGGACGACGTGGCGAACACCTTCGAGGAGACGTACCGGGGCCGCCGTATCCGCGGCGTCTGGTCGGGCGCCGACCGGGCCGCCGACGGGGGCGGCCGGTGGGACGTCACCGTCGACGGGCGGCCGCTGCACCTGATGCGGCGCGCGGACGGCAGCTATCTGAGCGCGGTCGACCACTACGCGTCGTACCCGACGCCCCTGGCCGCCGCGCGCGCCGCCGTCGACGAACTGGGCCCCTCGCAGCATCTGCCCGGCACGGTCGCGGGCGCGCGCGGCCACGGCGTCCACACGTAGGCGGGGGAGCGGGATGGCCTATACGCGCAAGGACGTCGCCTCCCTGACCCGCGCCGAGCGGCGCCGGTTCGTGGCCGCGGTGCTGGAGGTCAAACGCCGGGGCGAGTACGACGCGTTCGTACGGACGCACATCGACTACTACGTGTCCGACGGCGACGGCAGACTGCGCGCCGCCCACATGGCGCCCACGTTCTTCCCCTGGCACCGCAGGTTCCTGCTGGACTTCGAACGGGCGCTGCGGCGGGTGGACTCCGCGGTGAGCGTGCCGTACTGGGACTGGACGCGCAGCCGGTCGGCGGCTTCGGTGCCCTGGACCGCGGACCTCCTCGGCGGCAACGGCCGCCGCTCGGACCACCGGGTCACGTCCGGGCCCTTCGCCCATGCGCACGGCAAGTGGACGATCAAGGAGGGGGTGACCGACGCCGACTACCTCACCCGGGACTTCGGCCGCCCCCACGACCCGACCACCCTGCCGACCGCCGCCGACGTGTCCAGGGCCCTGGCCGACCCGGTGTACGACGCCGAGCCGTGGAACTCGACCTCCGCCGAGGGCTTCCGCAACAGGCTGGAGGGCTGGGCGCCGGGCAGGGGGAACGCCGCCTGGCGCAACCACAACCGGGTGCACCGCTGGGTCGGCGGGCACATGCTGGGTGGCGCCTCCGTCAACGACCCCGTCTTCTGGCTCCACCACTCCTTCGTCGACCTTCTCTGGTCGCGCTGGCAGCGGCGCCACGGGGGCCGTAGCGGGGGCGCCCGTTACCTCCCGGCGCGGCCGCCGGGACCGGGCAGTTCGCAGTACGGCCGGATCGTCGCACGCCACGAGGCGATGCCCCCGTGGGACGTGACACCGGACGAACTGGAGGACGTCGGGAGGATCTACCGCTACGCGTGATGGGCGCTACGCGTGAGCAGCGCTACGCGTGAGCGGCGGCTCGCGCGCCGCGCGTTGGCGTGGCGCGGCTTCCGCGGTCCCACCGGTCGTACGCGAGACCCCCGGCGGCAACGGCCGTCGGGGGTCTCACAGGTGGGCGCGCCGATGTACGGCGAGTCAGTGGCCGTAGCCCTGGTGCTCGTGCCCGCTCTGGTTGACGCAGGTGTTGCCGAAGGCGGGGTTGAGCAGACCGATGATGTCGATCGTGTTCCCGCACAGGTTGATCGGCACGTGCAGCGGGATCTGCACCTCATTGCCGGAAATGACGCCGGGCGAACCGACGGCGGTGGCACCGGCGTCCGAGTCGGCCGTGGCCAGTCCGGCCCCGCTGAGCACCACGGCGCCCGTACCGAGAGCGACGGCGGCGGTCTTCGCGACGCGATACATCACGTTCTCCTTAGATTCGGGGAAGATATCGGCCGCACGAAAGCGGCCGCACTTCTCCTTCAACGCGCCCGTTCACGGGGGGTAACGGCGATCTTCGGTGCGTCACCCGTTCCGAACAGGACTTTCCGCACCGGCCTTTCGGGATCCTCACGTTCCGTGAGCGCGCCGGGTATCGGTGGACGCTCCCCGCGCAGTTGGCACGCGCGTCGCGGCCGGGGCGCGGGGCGGCCGGCGGCGAGCCGGACGGCGCGGGTCCGGCGTTTTCGCGCCGCTTTCCCCGCCGCCCGTGAAAACGGCTCGGACCAGCAAAAAGGCCCTCCCATAGGGAGGGCTCTCAGTGGGCGCCCCCGGCAGGACTCGAACCTGCGGCCAAGCGCTTAGAAGGCGCCTGCTCTATCCACTGAGCTACGGGGGCCGGGTGTGGTGGCCTGTGTCCAGGTGCCCGGGTGTGGGCTGATCCGTGACCTTGCCGGGGACAAGGATAGGGCTCCCGCGTCCGTGTCCCTGGTGCTTCCCCTCCGTGGCTCGATGTGGAGGTTCGGTGAAGCGATCCCGATAATCGCAGGCAGGTGCGAATCGTGCATCGCTTTTGGCGTCTGACGCACCGGGTGTTGTGCACTCGTTATGCCTGCGCCCCAGTCGTCCCTTCCGCCCCCTGTGTCCTGTCGGCGCGCAGGTGCGTCCATATGCTTCAGAAAGACTCTAAAATTGGGCATTCTTCGCATGTGGTGACCTTGGACGTACGGCCTCAGCTGCTCGACGCACTTTCCGCCCTGCGCGACCGTGTCGCTGCCGCACGCTTCCCGCTGCCCCTGGCGGGGGCTCCACGCGCGCGTGCCAACCGCGACGAACTGCTCGCACAGCTCGACGACTATCTGGTGCCCCGGTTGAGAGACCCCGAAGCGCCCTTGCTGGCCGTGGTCGGCGGCTCCACCGGGGCCGGCAAATCGACCTTGGTCAACTCCCTCGTGGGGCGCAGGGTCAGCGAGGCCGGCGTGCTGCGGCCCACGACACGCACACCGGTGCTGGTGTGCCACCCGGAAGACCATCACTGGTTCAGCGGGATGCGGGTGCTGCCCGACCTCACGCGCGTGTGGGTGCCCCATCAGGAGCCGGGGGACGAACTGCCCTCCACGGTCGAGCGCGGGGAGCGGGTGCTGCGGATCGAGACCGCGGACACGCTCCCGCCGGGTCTCGCCCTCCTGGACGCGCCCGACATCGACTCCCTGGTCGCCGACAACCGCGTCCTCGCCGCCGAACTGATCTGCGCCGCCGACGTCTGGGTGATGGTGACCACGGCCGCCCGGTACGCCGACGCCGTCCCCTGGCACCTGCTGCGCACCGCCAAGGAGCACAAGGCGACCCTGGTGACCGTCCTCGACCGGGTGCCCCACCAGGTGGTCTCCGAGGTGTCGCGGCAGTACGGCGCCCTGCTCGCCAAGGCCGGCCTCGGCGAGGTGCCCCGCTTCACGGTGCCCGAACTGCCCGAGTCGGCATGGGGCGGAGGGCTCCTGCCCGCCACCGCCGTCGCGTCCCTGCGGTCCTGGCTCGCCCACCATGTGCAGGACCCCGGGGCCCGGCACCGCGCGGTGGCCCGTACCGCCCACGGGGTCCTCGACTCGCTGAAGTCCCGGATGCCGGAGCTGGCGAGCGCGGTCGCCGCCCAGCACGCCGCCGCCCTGCGCCTCACGGCCGCCGTCGACGGGGCCTACGACAGCGAGTACGCGCGCGTGAAGGGCCGTCTGCAAGCCGGGGCGGTGCTGGCGGGCGACGCGCTGAAACGCTGGCGCTCCTACCCGCTGGACTGCACCGCCGGTGAACTCCTGGACGCGCTCGTCGAGAGCCTCGGCGCGCTGCTGCTGTGCGCCGTCACCGCCGCCGACGAACGCGTCGACGAGGCGTGGCGCCGGGAACCGGCCGCGGGCGCGCCCGAACTCACCGACCGCGACCCGACCCTGGAGAGCGCCGAGCACCGCATCGGGATGGCCGTACGGCGCTGGCGGCGGGTCCTCGAGGAGTACGCCGAGGACGAGGTGCGCGACCTCGACAAGAGCGTCGCCCCGGACGCCGACGTGGTGGCCGCGCTGGTCGCCACCGCGCTGCTGGGCGGCCGCCGGGCCAGGTCGGCCGGCGAGGGGCTGGCCGAACGGATCGGCGCGCACGGTGCCCTGCGGCTGCGGGACCGCGGCGGGCGGCTGCTCACCGAGTACCTCGACCGGACCCTGAACACCGAGCGCGAGCGCCGCCTGGCGCCGCTCGACGCCCTCGACGTGCACGCGGAGCCCCAGGCCGAACTCATCGCCGCGCTGTCCGTACTGCAGAAGGAGAGGTGACCGCGGTGACTGCCGTGGACGACCACACGGATCACGCCGACCGTCCCGAGGACGACCCCGCGCAGGACGGCGGAGCCGGGGAGGCCTCTTCCGGGACTTCCGGGTCCTCGGGGTCGCCGGGCTTCCTCCGGGGGCGGCTGAGGCGCGGGGAGGGGCGGCGCGAGGAGCGGCACGCGCGCGTGAGGGCCGACGGGTCCGGGGGCTCCGGCAGGTCTCGTCAGGGCGGCCGGGACCGGGACCGGGACAGAGGCACGGACAGCGGCGGGAGCGGGGACAGCGGCGGGGACGGTGACCGTCCCTGGGAGGAGCGGTCCGGTGACGTCTTCGACTCCGAGGATGTCTTCGACGGCGAGGCCGGGCCCGGCTGGGACGACGGACTGATCGCCCGGCGTGTGTCCGAGGCGGAAGCCGCGCACCAGGTGCCCGTGCTGGAGAGCAGGCCCGCCGCATACGGGTCACCGGCTCCGCTCGCCTACGAGGGGCCGCTGAGGTCGCGCCTGGACGCCCTGCGGGAGCTGGTCGGCCTCTCCCGCACCCGTCTGGACAGCAGGACGCTCTCCGAGGCGGGCCGGGTGCTCGACGAGGCGGCCGCCCGGCGCAGGCTCTCCGGGCAGCACACCGTGGTCGCCATCGCGGGCGCCACCGGCAGCGGCAAGTCGCAGCTCTTCAACGCGCTCGCCGGCGTGGCCATCTCGGAGACCGGGGTGCGCAGGCCCACCACCGCGGCGCCCATCGCGTGCAGTTGGAGCGACGGCGCGGCCACGCTCATCGACCGGCTCGGCATCCCCGGCCGGCTGCGCAGGCGGCCCGTGCAAAGCCCGGAGGCGGAGGCGCAGCTCCGCGGACTCGTCCTCGTGGACCTGCCCGACCACGACTCGGCGGCCGTACAGCACCGCGAGCAGGTCGACCGCATCCTGGGTCTCGTCGACGCGGTCATCTGGGTCGTCGACCCGGAGAAGTACGCCGACGCGATCCTCCACGAGCGCTATCTGCGGCCCATGGCCGCGCACGCGGAGGTCACTTTCGTGGTCCTCAACCAGATCGACCGGCTGCCCGGGGAGGCCGCCGACCAGGTGCTCGACGATCTGCGGCGACTGCTCGACGAGGACGGCATCGCGCTCGGCGAGTACGGCGAGCCGGGCGCGACCGTGCTGTCGCTGTCCGCGCTCACCGGGGACGGCGTGGGCGAACTGCGCGACTCACTGGGACAGTTCGTGGCCGAGCGCGGCGCCCCCGCCCGCCGCGTCTCCGCCGACCTGGACGTGGCCGCGGCCCGGCTGTGGCCGGTCTACTCGACCGGACGGCGCGCCGGGCTCAGCGAGGAGGCCCGCGACGAGTTCGCGGGGCGGCTCGCGGACGCCGTGGGCGCCACCGCAGCGGGGGACGCGGCCGAACGCGCCTGGCTGCGCAACGCGAACCGCGCCTGCGGCACCCCCTGGCTGCGGCTGTGGCGGTGGTACCAGGACCGGCGCGAACCTCCCACGGGGCGGCTCGCCGTCCGGGCGCCCGCGGACGAGGAGGCGACCGCGCGCCAGCGCGTCGAGCAGGCGGTGCGCACGGTCGCGGACCGCGCGGCCCACGGACTGCCCGCCCCCTGGGCCCAGGCCGTACGGGAGGCGGCCGTGCGCGGGGCGCAGGGACTGCCGGAGGCGCTGGACGAGCTGGCGGTGCGCACCGGCGGCCCGGCCGGGCGGCCGCCGCGGCCCGGCTGGTGGCCGGTCGCGGTGTTCGCGCAGGCCTGCATGACGCTCGTCCAGGTCCTCGGCGGCCTCTGGCTGCTGGGGCAGATCATCGGCTTCATGTCGCCCAACCTCGGCGTGCCGGCGCTGCTGATGGCGGCGGGCATCGTCGGCGGCCCCGTGGTCGAGTGGAGCAGCAGACTGGCCGCGCGGGGGCCCGCCCGCAGATACGGGCTCGAGGCGGAACGGCGGCTGCGGGAGGCGGCCGCCGGGTGCGGCAGGGCCCGCGTCCTCGATCCGGTGGCTGCGGAGCTGCTGCGCTACCGGGAGGTGCGCGAGCAGTACGGGAGGGTGGTGGGGGTCCGGGTCTAGCCCGGCCGGAGCCGATGCCCTTGTGGAGAACCGAGTCGGCGGATGCCCCTGTGGAGAACCGAGTCGGCGGAATCTCTCGTTCGGGGCACGGAGTTGTCCACAACCGGCCGGTGCTCCACAGGGCTCAGCGGGCCCGGCCCGACGGAGGCAGTCTGATCACGCGGCGGTCGCACGGACGCGACCGCCGCACCGGACGCAGCCGTACGGGCCGGGCCCGTACGCGTATCGGCCCGGCGCCGCAGCCGGGCAGAGGGAGGGGTTCGCGATGAACGAGACGATGATCTGCGCGGTGGGGAACGTGGCGACGCAGCCGGTGTACCGGGAGCTGGCGTCGGGGGCGTCGGCGCGGTTCCGGCTGGCGGTCACCTCGCGGTACTGGGACCGCGAGAAGAGCGCCTGGACGGACGGGCACACCAACTTCTTCACGGTGTGGACGAACCGGTCGCTGGCGACGAACGTGGGAGCCTCCCTGTCGGTGGGCGATCCGGTCGTCGTGCAGGGCAGGCTGAAGGTGCGCACCGAGACACGTGACCAGCAGAGCTGGACGTCCGCGGACATCGACGCGGTGACGGTCGGTCACGACCTGTCGCGGGGTACGTCGGCGTTCCGCCGCCCGTCGAGGGAGGGCGAGCCGGTCGCGGCGGCACCGAGTCCGGAGCCCAACTGGGCGACGGACCAGCCGAGTCGGGCCGAGACCGCTCCACCGCAGGCGGAGCCGGCCGCGGTGACCTGACGAAGTGCCGTGTTGTCAGTCATCGGCGGGTTTGGCCCGGGTGCGGCCCATTGGTGGGGCTGTGCCGGAAAGTTCGCCTCCACTGACCGATAAGCCCTGCTCACAGGGGGTTCTCAGCCATAACGATTCCGATTCGGATCGGTTATCGGATGACATGATCGTGGGGAGAGTCGCGCCGTCTCCCTAGGATGCCGGGCATAGCTCACGGGGCTTCTGATGCTGCTGGTGGGACAAATCCCCCTGTCAACGGGCCCTGCTCGAAGGGTGATTCTGTGCTTTCTTCGTTCTCTGTGTGGTCCGCGTGCCGCCGAGGAGCCGCGCGTCTCGCCGCCGCCACGGCGGTGTCCGGGCTCGTCGCCACGGGCGCCCTGGTCACGGCGGGTAGCGCTGTCGCCGAGGAGCTTCCGCAGAGCCAGGGCGGAGCGACCGCGACGATAGGCGGGCTGAAGACGTACGGCGACGCCGTGATCCACGGCGACGACGGCGACCAGCAGGTCTCCGCGGGGCTGTTCGAGATGTCCGTCGACAACGGCGGCATGCTCCAGACCTACTGCATCGACATCCACACCCCGACGCAGAAGGACGCCAAGTACCAGGAGACCCCCTGGAGCGGTACGTCGCTCCAGGCCAACGCCGACGCGGGCAAGATCCGCTGGATCCTCCAGAACTCCTACCCGCAGGTGAACGACCTCGCCGCACTGGCCCAGAAGGCGGGAGCGAGCGGTCTCACCGAGCAGGACGCGGCGGCCGGCACCCAGGTGGCCGTCTGGCGGTACTCCGACGGCGCCGACGTGGACGCCGTGGACCCGCAGGCGGAGAAGCTCGCGGACTACCTGGAGAAGAACGCGCGGAGCGTCGCCGAGCCGGAGGCGTCCCTGACCCTCGACCCGCCCGCCGTCTCCGGTCACGCCGGCGAGCGGCTCGGCCCGGTGACGGTGCACACGAACGCGGACAGCGTGACGGTCACCCCGCCGGCCGAGGCCGCCGCCGACGGCGTGAAGGTGGTGGACGACAAGGGCGAGGAGGTCACCTCCGCGGCCGACGGCAGCAAGCTCTACTTCGACGTCCCGGAGGACACGGAGGACGCCACGACGGCGCTCACGGTGCAGGCGTCCACCACGGTGCCCGTCGGCCGGGCCTTCACCTCCGAGACCAGGAGCCAGCCCCAGATACTCGCCGGCTCCAGTGAGTCGACGGTGTCCGCGACGGCGACGGCGGGCTGGGCGAAGAAGGGCGCGATACCCGCGCTGTCCGCCGAGAAGGACTGCGCCAAGAGCGGCGTGGACATCACCGCGGCCAACCAGGGCGACGAGGACTTCACCTTCGAGCTGATGGGGACCGAGTACACCATCGGGGCCGGCGCCTCGCGAACGGTGACGATCCCGCTCCAGGAGGACCAGGCGTACGACTTCACGATCACGGGGCCGGACGGCTTCGAGAAGCGGTTCGCGGGCGTACTCGACTGCGAGACCCAGGGCAGTGGGACCGGCACGACGACCCAGACGGTGAGCGAGCCCAGCCCGGCGACGGCGGGCGGCACCTCGGGCGGCGGCACCGACCTCGCCGAGACGGGCAGCTCGAACGCCACCCCGATCATCGCGGGCGTGGCCATCGCGCTGGTCGTCATAGGCGGCGCCGCGGTGCTCTTCGTCCGCAAGAAGCAGGACTCCGCCAAGGACTGAGCGAAACCAGCACCTTGACAACTTGACAGTGAGTGGCCGAACGATGACTCTCTGTGACCCCGCGGCCCCGGCCCGCCTCCCGGGCGGCCGGGGCCGCCGCGTCGGCCGCCCGCCGAACCGGCCCCAGAACCCCAGGTCGGAGCCGCTGACCCGAACGGGTTTCCCTCCAGGGGTGGCGGTCGGGCAAGATGGGGTGTATCTGCCCACTGCCGATTTCAAGCGTCCGGACGGTTTCTCTTGGCTGAGTTCATTTACACCATGCGCAAGACGCGCAAGGCGCACGGCGACAAGGTGATCCTCGACGACGTCACCTTGAACTTCCTGCCCGGAGCGAAGATCGGTGTGGTCGGCCCGAACGGCGCCGGCAAGTCCACCGTTCTCAAGATCATGGCCGGCCTCGAGCAGCCGTCCAACGGTGACGCCTTCCTCTCGCCGGGCTACTCCGTCGGCATGCTGCTCCAGGAGCCGCCGCTGGACGAGTCCAAGACGGTCCTGGAGAACGTGCAGGACGGCGCGCGCGAGATCATGGACAAGCTCAAGCGCTTCAACGAGGTCGCCGA
The DNA here is from genome assembly GCF_042732375.1 of Streptomyces sp. NPDC059785. Classification (NCBI taxonomy): domain Bacteria; kingdom Bacillati; phylum Actinomycetota; class Actinomycetes; order Kitasatosporales; family Streptomycetaceae; genus Streptomyces; species Streptomyces sp. NPDC059785. The sequence goes on along the minus strand of NZ_JBHWHV010000013.1, from coordinate 37,064 downwards.
GCTGATGGCCACCGACTACTCCGACGCGCTCCTGGACGAGATGGGCAAGCTCCAGGAGGACCTGGACCACGCAGGCGCGTGGGACCTGGACACCCAGCTGGAGCAGGCGATGGACGCGCTGGGCTGCCCGCCCGGCGACTGGCCCGTCACCAACCTCTCCGGTGGTGAGCGCCGCCGCGTCGCGCTGTGCAAGCTCCTCCTCGAGGCGCCCGACCTGCTGCTCCTCGACGAGCCCACCAACCACCTGGACGCCGAGTCCGTGCAGTGGCTGGAGCAGCACCTGGCGAAGTACCCCGGCACCGTCGTCGCCGTCACCCACGACCGGTACTTCCTGGACAACGTCGCCGAGTGGATCCTCGAGCTCGACCGCGGCCGTGCCCACCCCTACGAGGGCAACTACTCGACGTACCTGGACAAGAAGGCCGCCCGCCTCAAGGTCGAAGGCCAGAAGGACGCCAAGCGCGCCAAGCGGCTCAAGGAAGAGCTCGAGTGGGTGCGGTCCAACGCCAAGGGCCGCCAGGCCAAGTCCAAGGCGCGACTGTCCCGCTACGAGGAGATGGCCGCCGAGGCGGACAAGATGCGGAAGCTGGACTTCGAGGAGATCCAGATCCCGCCGGGCCCGCGCCTGGGCAACATCGTGGTCGAGGTCAACAACCTCAGCAAGGCGTTCGGCGAGAAGGTCCTGATCGACGACCTGTCCTTCACGCTGCCGCGCAACGGCATCGTGGGCGTCATCGGCCCGAACGGCGCGGGCAAGACCACCCTGTTCAAGATGATCCAGGGCCTGGAGACGCCGGACTCCGGCGACATCAAGGTCGGCGACACCGTCAAGATCTCCTACGTCGACCAGGGCCGCGAGAACATCGACCCGAAGAAGACGCTGTGGGCCGTCGTCTCCGACGAGCTGGACTACATCAACGTCGGCCAGGTCGAGATGCCCTCCCGCGCGTACGTCTCCGCGTTCGGCTTCAAGGGCCCGGACCAGCAGAAGCCGGCCGGCGTGCTCTCCGGTGGTGAGCGCAACCGCCTCAACCTGGCGCTGACCCTCAAGCAGGGCGGCAACCTGCTGCTCCTCGACGAGCCGACCAACGACCTCGACGTCGAGACGCTGTCCTCCCTGGAGAACGCGCTCCTTGAGTTCCCGGGCTGCGCCGTGGTCGTCTCCCACGACCGGTGGTTCCTGGACCGGGTGGCGACGCACATCCTCGCGTACGAGGGCGACTCCAAGTGGTTCTGGTTCGAGGGCAACTTCGAGTCGTACGAGAAGAACAAGATCGAGCGGCTCGGCCCGGACGCGGCTCGTCCGCACCGCGCCACCTACAAGAAGCTGACCCGGGGCTGATCTTGCGGTACCTCTACCGTTGCCCGCTGCGCTGGGCGGACATGGACGCGTACGGCCATGTCAACAACGCGGTCTTCCTCCGCTACCTGGAGGAGGCGCGCATCGCGTTCCTGTTCCGCCCGGAGAAGGACTTCCAGCAGGGGTCCGTGGTGGCGCGCCATGAGATCGACTACAAGCGGCAGTTGGTCCACCGGCACGCCCCGGTGGACATCGAGCTGTGGGTCACCGAGGTGCGGGCGGCCTCGTTCCGCATCGAGTACGAGGTCAAGGACCCCGATCAGGTCTACGTCCGGGCCGCGACGGTGATAGTGCCGTTCGACTTCGAGGCCCAGCGGCCGCGCAGGATCACCGCCGAGGAGCGGGAGTTCCTGCTGGAGTACCAGGACGACCAGGCCGAGGCCGTCGCCGCATGACGGTCCTGCATCTGGCCGACGCGGGGGAGGCGGCGGATCTCGCCGCCTTCCTCGCCCGGCTGATCCACTACGACCGCGCGGCCGCCGTGCGGTTGCAGGCGTCCGGCACCGCGCTCGCGGTGTTCGGGCGCCCGCCGTCGTTCGAGGTCCTCGCGGTCCGTACGGCACGGCTCGACAAGCCGTACGAGAACGGGATCGAGGCCACGCTCGACGTGACCGTCTCCGCGGGGGAACTCCTGGAGTCGCTCGACGAGCCGGCGGCGACGGCGACCGTGCCGGGCGCCGTCACCGGACCGCCGTGGGCCGGGGTGCTGCCGCCCCGCGGCGGCTGGCAGCGCGAGCCGGGGCTGCCAGGTCCGACCGCGGTACGGACGATGGTCGCCGCGGCGGTGGCCGAGTTCCGGTCCCGTACCGAGGAGCTGGCGGCCGAGCGGCGCACCCGCGCCGAACTCGACCGGATCGGGCGGGAGATCTGGTCCCGGCCGGTCGGCGACACCGGCCTTCCGGTGCGGGCCGCGCACGCGGCGCAGTCGCTCGGCTTCCTGCGCCCGCCGCGTCCGGACGCGGCCGACGAGGAGCGGCTCGGGCTGTACTCGTCGGGGGCGTGGCTCAGGCTCCGCACCCCGTACGGCTCGATCGCCGTGCGCAGGGCGGGGACCGGCAGCGGCGCGCTGGGCGTCAGCGTCCGCTGACCGTCACGCCCCGGCGCCGTCCCGCCGGTCGTTGATCCCCCGGCCGTCGTCCCGCTGGCCGCCGTGCCCCCCCCCCCCCCCCCGCGGGGGGGGGGGGGGCGCCGCCCGCCCGCGGGGGGGGGCGGGGGGGCGGCCCGCGCGCCCCCCCGCGGGGGGGCGCGGCGCCCCCCCG
>NZ_JBHWHV010000013.1:0-34435 GCF_042732375.1 Streptomyces sp. NPDC059785 | reverse complement strand
GCCCGGGGGTGCTGGGGCGCCTGGGCGGGGCCGCGGCCAGCGCCCGCGGCGACCCCCGGGGGGGTGCGCCCGCGGTCGTCCCGCGCCGGCCCCGCGCCCCCCCCCCCCCCCCCCCCGGGCCGCCGTCCCGCTGGCCGCCGTCCCGTCGGCCGTCGTCCGGTCGGCCATCGTCCCCCCGGCCGTCTTCCCTGCGCCCGTCATCGCCCGTCATCCTCGCGACCGTGTTCGCCGCCGCCTTCGCCGTTGCCCTCGGCGTTGCCCCCGCCGTTGCCCTCGGCGCCGTCCTCGCGGCCGTCCCGGTGATCGTCCGGCCAGACGCCGATGTGGTCCGTCTCCAGTTCCAGGGCGACGCGGTCGCGCATGTCGAGGGCCCGGGTGTACTCGGCGGGGAGCTGGAGCCGTCCGGCCCGGTCGAGCATCGCGTACTCACGGGCCACCACCGCCTCCTGGCCGGTCACCGCGTCGACCTCGGTGCGGCGCAGCACCTCCGTGGAGGTGCGGCCGTCGCGGATGGCGACCGTGCGGCGGACCTCGTTCGCGACGGCCTGGTCGTGGGTGACGATGACGACGGTGGTGCCGAGGCGCTCGTTCGCGGTGCGGAAGGCGCCGAAGATCTGCTCCGCCGTGGACGAGTCGAGTTCGCCGGTGGGCTCGTCGGCGAGCAGGACGGCGGGGTCGTTGGCGAGGGCCACGGCGATCGCGACGCGCTGCTGCTGGCCGCCGGACATCTGGTGGGGGCGCCGGTCGCGGCAGTCGGCGACGTCGAGCAGCTTCAGCAGTTCCAGTGCGCGGTCGGCCCGGTCGCGGCGCTTGCGGGAGCCGGTGAGCTGCATCGGCAGGGCGACGTTCTGGGCGGCGGTGAGGTAGGGGAGCAGATTGCGGGCCGTCTGCTGCCAGACGAACCCGACGACCTCGCGGCGGTAGCCGAGGCGGTCCTTCGAGCCCATCGTGAGCAGATCGCGGCCGGCCACCCGGGCGGCGCCCGCGGTGGGGACGTCGAGACCGGCCAGGATGTTCATCAGGGTGGACTTGCCGCTGCCGGAGGCGCCCACGAGCGCCATCAGTTCGCCCTCGCGCACCAGGAGGTCAAGTCCCTGGAGGGCCTGCACCTCCACCCCGTCCGTCGAAAAGATACGGACCAGACGGTCGCAGGTGATGAGGGCGTCGTGGCCGAAGGCGGGCCGTTCGCGGCGGGCGGCGGCCCGCCGGGCGAGGTCGGCGAAGGTCGGGTCGGTGGTGGTCATCGCCTGTCTCCCGCGGTGGTCGTGGTCGTCATCGGGCGTCCCCGGCCCTCAGCTCGGTGATCGAACCCCGGCGTCCCGTCCACCACGCCTGGACGGCCGCGATGCCCGTCGCCAGCGCGAGGACCGCCGCCGCGGGCAGCAGCAGGGAGGATACGTCCGTTTGGAGCGGCGCGCTGCCCGGCGGTGAGTCGCCGGACGCGAGGGCGATCACCGTCAGGTCGATGCCGGAGGACAGCAGGCGGACGGCGGCCCAGCCGGTGAGCACCCCGCCGACGGCGGCCAGCAGCGCCTGCGGCAGCGCTTCCAGGACGAGCAGCCGGCGCCCCTGGCCCCGGGTCAGGCCCATGGTCCGCAGCCGGGCGAGGAGCGCGGCCTGTTCGGGGGCGGCGCGGACGAGGGCGAGCAGCAGGGCGATGACGGCGTAGCCGGCGCCGGCGGCGACGGCCGTCGTGTAGACGCGTTCGGCGCCGGACTGGAGCGGCGAGTCCACGTACTGGGCGCGCTCGTCGGTCCGCAGCCGCACGCCGACGGTGGCACCGGCGGCCTTGCGCAGGGCCGCCCGGTCGAGGTGGTCGCCGGTCACCAGCAGCGCGGTCGGGCGGGCGGCCTCGGTGCCGAGCCCGGCGCGGTCGACGATGAGGAACTCGGTGCCGGTGACCGCGGGCGTCACGTCCCGCACGAGGGCGATCCGCACGGTGACGGTGGTGCCGTCCTCCAGGTGTACGGGGAAGGGGCGGGTGCCGTGCCGCTCGGCGACGGAGGCGGAGGCGAGGGCGGGCAGGGGCGAGGAGCCGCCCCCGGAGGCGCGCTGCCCGCCGCCGTCGGTGCCGGCGCGCTGCCCGCTGCCGTCGGTGCCGGCGCGCAGCTCCCCCGCGGGGAAGGCGCCGAGACCGGTCCGCCGCGCCAGCCGCGCGTAGGACTCCGGGTCCACCCCGGCCGTCGGGACCGTCTCCGGACCGCCGTCGGGCTTCGCCTGGTAGGAGATGCTCGTCCGGGCGATCTCGCGGACGCCGGGCATCGCACGGACCTTGTCGGCGAGGCCGTCGGTCAGCGGGACGCTCCCCTCGACGCGGGCGTCCGCGCCCGTGGCGAGCAGTGCGGCGCGGTCGCGGGCGCTCTCCACGCCCGCCAGGACCGAACCGCCGAAGGCGGCGGTGGTCAGGGCCGTCAGCAGGGCGAGCAGCGGGAGCACGGTGGAGGCGGAGGCCCGGCCGGCCCGGGCCAGGGACAGATGGCCGACCGCGCCGCGCAGCCGCCCTGCCGGACGGGCCAGCCGGCGCAGCGGCAGCGGGTACAGCCGCACCAGCACCAGTGCGGCGATGACCCCGATCAGCACCGGGGCCAGCGAGACGAGTTCATCACCGGAGAAGCCGGACGCGGCGGAGCCGCCCGCACCGGAGGAGGCGGAGGAGCCCACGCCGCCGGACCCGCCCGAGGTGCCGCGGCGGCGCAGCGCGGTGACCGCGCCCACCGCCAGGACGAGCAGCGTCAGTTCCGCGACCGTACGGCGGCGGGAGGGCCGGGCGGTGGCGACGTCCTCGCGCCCCGAGTGCACCTGTACGGTGCGGTGCCGGAGGGCGGCGCGCAGGGGCAGCGCGGCGCAGGCCAGGAGGGTGACCGCGGCGGCGGCCGCCACCGCGTACGAGCGGCGGCCGTCCGGGACGGCGAGCAGGGCGCAGCAGAGCCCGAGCGCTCCGGCGGGGACCGCGACGACCGCCGTCTCGGCGAGCAGCCGTCCGGCGACGCCCGGCAGGGAGCCGCCGCGGGCGCGCAGCAGGGCGAGTTCGGCGCGGCGGCGGTCGGCGGCGAGACCACCGGCCATCAGCAGGACGACCGCGGCGACCGTCCCCGTGCCGAAGGCGGCGACGGCGACGAGCGGTCCGACCCCGTCGCGCAGCCGGGTGTAGGCGGTCAGGACGTCGTCCAGGTCGGTGCTGGCGTCCACCTCCGGGTCGGTGAGCCGACGGGCCTCGCGCAGCCCGGGGCCGGACTCCAGCGAGGCGATCGCCGACTTGAGACCGGGCAGGGTGTGGGCCGTCAGCCGGGAGGTGTCCGGGGCCAGCTGCCAGTAGCGCCACGGGTTGCCGGCCGTGCCGAGGACGGCCGGGGCCGCGTCCGGCGGCAGCAGCAGCGCGCCGAGCCAGTACGTGGCCGGGTCCGAGCCGCCGCCCGGCACCCGCACCAGGGCGGCCTCGCGCAGCAGGTCCTGGGCCGCCCAGTACGCGCCCCCGGGCCGGCGCGGGGTGAGGATGCCGGTGACGCGGACGGCCAGCGGGGCGCGTTCCACGCCGGGTACGTGGATGACCGAACCGACCTCGATGCGCAGGCTCCTGGCCGTCTCGGCGGTGACGGCGGCCTCCACCTCGCCGGTCGCGGCGGTGACGGTGCCGTGGGTGCGCGGAAAGCGGCCGGAGGCCAGGTCGGCGTGGTCGGCGAGACCGTTCTGGGCGGCCAGCACGATCCGGGCCGGCAGTCCGCTCGGCCGGGGCAGCCAGGGGTCGGGCACCTCCCGCGGCTCGGAGGTACGGACGCCGTACGAGGACTCGTCGGCGTCGACGGTGAAGGGCCGCTCGACCACGGAACGCACCTGGGAGTACTGCCGGTCGAGGGCGGCGGGACGCAGTGCCTCCTCCCGTTCCGCCTGCGGGAGTTCCACGGACGGCTGCGGCGCGTAGAACTGCACGGTCGAGCGGCGGGCGCCGGCGTCGTCGACGGCCTGCCGCAGCCCGGCGTCCTCGTAGCGGTCGACCGCCCGCGGGAAGGCGGCGGCCAGACAGGCGGTCAGGGCCACCAGCAGGGCCAGGGTGCAGGCGGCGCCGGGAGCGGTGCGCAGCCGGGTACGGAGCCAGGGCGCCACGGCGGGCACACGTCCTGCCACGTCACTCACCTCCCCGCAGGGAGCGCGCCGCGTCGGGCCGGTGCAGGGCGAGGAACGCGGTGACGGCCAGCGGCGCGGCGGCCACGGCGGCCAGCAGCACGGCGATGTGCGGCAGAGGGAGCAGCACACGCACGTCCGGCACCGGTCTGGTGGCTTCGGAGGTCAGCATGACGAGGGGGACGACGGCACGGGCGAGGACGGCGCCCAGGGCGACGCCGACCAGCAGGGCCAGGGCGACGAGGACGCCCTGTTCGGCGGCGACGAGGCGGACCAGCTGGCGGCGGGGCGCCCCCAGCGCGCGCAGGACGGCGAACTCGGCGCCGCGTTCGCGCAGCGAGCCCGCCGTGCTCACCGCGAAGCCGACCGCCGCCAGTGCGGCGGCCACCACGGCCGCAGCGGCGAAGGCCGCCTCCGGGCCCGCGCCGAAGGGGTCGTCGCGCAGCCGATCCGCGATCTCGTCGCGGACCACCACCTGCGACGGTTCGATGTCCGGGCGTTCGCGCAGACCGGCCGCGACACGCGCGGTGGCGCCCGGGGCGGTCCGCAGCCACCACTCGGTGGGCGGCACGCTCTCGCCGTAGCGGGCCTGGAGGTAGCGGTTCACGGCGCGGAGGTCGACCAGGAGCGCGCCGCCGTCGCGCGAGTCGTCCGCGCCGGCCGTTCCGCCCGTGGCCGACCGGGCCGCCTCCGTCGTCGGCAGGGCACGTACGGCGGCCACGATCCTGACCGGCACGGTGGAGCCGCCGAAGAGCGCGTCCACCCGCTGTCCCGGGTGCGCGCCCGCCGACGTCAGGAACCGGTCGGTCGCGACGGCGGTGACCTCGGGCACCGACCCGGACCCCGCCCCGGCCCCGGACTTCGCCTCCGTGCCCGTGCCCGCGCCGGTCGGCTGCGGGACCTGGAGGCGTACCGACAACGTCGACACCTGCCAGCTCAGTTCGTGGGGGACGTAACCGGTGCCGTAGTCGACGCCGAGGGTGGTCTTCGAGGACTCCCGTACGCGCGGGGGGCCGGGGCGCGTCGAGGCGTCCGGGGACGCCGACGTGCCGGTGACGCCGGAGGAGACCTTCCAGCCGGTGGGGAGGGCGAGCCGGTGGGCGGATCCGTCGGCTCCGGTGGCGCTCAGCCTCTCCAGGGTGAAGCGGTGCCGTTCGGCCCGGTCGACGGGCTGGAGCAGGTCGAGCCGCAGGGCGGTGAGGGTCAGCGGCTGCGCGGCCCGGCCGGTCGGGGCCTCGGCGGCCGCCGCCAGATCGACGGTGAGGGTGTGGACACGTCCGTCGGCCTGGAGCGTGCCGGCGGGGACCGGGTACGGGGTGCCGTAGCCGTCCACCAGGGTGAGCGTCACATCGACGCCACCGTCGGCCCCGCCATCGCTGCCACCCGTGCCGTCGCCCGCGCCCATGCCGTCGCCTGTGCCGTCACCTCGGACGCGGAGGGCGAGACCCAGGCGCGTCGCGTCCTCCGGCAGCGTGGCACCGGCGGTCGCGCCCCGGGGAGTGAGCCCCGCGAGGAGCCGCCCGGCCGGTTCGTCGGCCAGGTCCTCGCGCAGGAGCAGGGTGTCCGCCGCGTGCGCCGTGTCCAGGGCCAGCACGGTCGCCGTGCGGTCCCCGGACAGCGGCAGACCCGTGCGGACGGCGGGGGCCACGTCGCGTACCTCCGGAAGCGTCGCGTAGATGCCGGACCGGCCCATTCCGCTCTCGCCGTCACCGAGCACCCTGAGCGGCGTACCGGCCTGGAAGTCGGCCTGGTCGTCCTGCGAACGGTCCCAGGACGCGCCCTGGCCGATCGCGAGCATGCCCATCGCCACGGCCAGCACGAGCAGCAGTACGGGACCGGCGCCGCGCATCGGCCGGCGGCTGAACTGCCAGCCCGCGAGCGCGGCCGGCAGCCCTCGGCCGCTGGTGGCACGGCGCTCGGCGAGCCGGGCCACCGGCGGCAGCAGACGCAGCGTCAGCACGGTCCCGGCGAGCAGGGCGAGGGCGGGCGCCGAGACGAGCAGCGGGTCGACACCCAGGGTGCCCGAGCGGTCTCCGCTGACCGCACCCGAGCGCTGCCGGTCCAGCTGCCAGTACGCGACGGCCGCGATCACCAGCAGCCCGATGTCGGCACCGGCGCGCACCGGGGCGGGCAGGGACCGTGCGCGTCCGCCGGGCGCGAGGGCGTCCGGGCCCGCGGCCGAGGAGGCGGAGGCCAGCGCCGGCGCCGTCACCGCGAGCGCGCACCCCAGCGCCACGCCCGCCGAGACCAGCCACACGTCGGCGCGCGCGGCGGACGTGTCCAGGTGCAGACCGATCCGGGACAGGGCGCCCCGTCCGGCCAGCAGGCGGGTCAGCGGCCCGGCGAGCAGGGGCGCGCAGAGGGCCGCGGGCACGGCGAGCAGCAGCGCCTCCAGGGCCGCGTACCCCGCCACCCGGCCGCGGGAGCCGCCGCGGGCCCGCAACAGCCGGGTCTCGTCGGCCCGTTCGGTGCTCAGCAGCCGGGCCACGAGCAGCAGCGCGTACCCGGCGAGCAGCGCGAGCTGGAGCGCGACGATCAGCAGGGTCGAACGGGAGACGAGCAGCGCGCGCTCCACGCGGTCCAGGACGTCGGGCAGCGAGGTCGACACGGCTGTGGCACCGCCCAGAGCGGGATCCCCGCGCAGCGCCGCCGTGCCCTCGCCCGCCGCCTCGCGCAGGGCGGCGATCCGCGCGGTCGTCAGCGCCGAGAAGTCCGCCGTGGCCAGCCAGCCGGACTCGCCCTCGCTCACCCGGACCCCGCCGTGGCCGCCGCCGCGCCCGTCACCGAGCACCGAGGAATCGGTCAGCAGCGGCCCGTACGTGGTGAAGTCGACCTTGTTGACACCGCGGCCGCGCAGGTCGTCGAGTTGCCAGTAGGGCGCGGTGGCGCGGGCGGGGCGGTACAGGCCGGTGACCTGGACGCGTACCTTCGGGCCGCCGAGCCGGTCGGCGAGGGTGAGCCGGGCGCCCGGCCGCAGCCCCAGCCGCTCCGCCGCCGCCACGGGCAGGGCCACCTCGACGACGGACCGGTCCGAACCGCCCGACCTGTCGCCCCCGCTCGACCCGTCGCCTCCGTCCGCCCCGTCGTCTCCGTCCGACTCGTCCGACCCGTCGGCGGCCCGGGGTGCGCGGCCTTCGGTGATCCTCACCTGTGAGGCGTCGAGGGCCGCGAAGTGCGTCAGGTCGGGGTCGCCGGAGCGGGCCTCGGGCGGCTGGAGGGAGCGGGGGAGCGCGTACGGGCCGGAGCGGACCAGGGTGCGCAGCGTGACCGGCAGCCCGTCGAAGGTCTGCCGGGCCTTGGCGCGGACGGCGGCGTCGGCGTCCGCGCGCCGGTCCGCCGTCACCTCGGCCTTGACGACGAGGGCGGTCGCGGCGGCGTTCTCGGTGCTGCGCAGCGAGCGGCGCAGGGCCGCGTCGCCGATGGCTCCGGAGTACGCGGTGAGGGTGGCGAGAACCGCGGTGGTCAGCAGGACGGTGAGCAGCGCGGCGGCCAGCAGCAGTCGGTGCGCCCGCGCGCGCAGTAGGACGAACACCGTCACTCGGCCCCCCGGCAATCCCTGATCCCCGGGTGATGCTGTCAGAGCCGACGATCTCCGGTAACCGCCTGTACACCGAAACCAGTCGACTTTGATGCGATCGTGACCGGAATCCGGTGACCAGCGACCGATATGTGCCGACGAGGGCCCGTCGGCTCCCAGGCGCCCCCAGCCCGCATGCCCCCAGCCCGCGTGCACCCAGCCCGCGTGCGTTCAGCCCTCCGTGTTCACCATCGAGGCGGCGGCGTACGTCAGGTACTTCCACAGAGTGTGCTCGTGCTCCTCGGAGAGGCCGAGCTCCTCGACGGCGACGCGCATGTGCTTGAGCCAGGCGTCGTGCGCCGCCCGGTCGACGGCGAACGGAGCGTGCCGCATCCGCAGCCGGGGATGACCGCGGTTGTTGCTGTACGTCGTCGGGCCGCCCCAGTACTGGATCAGGAAGAGGACGAGCCGCTCCTCGGCCGGGCCCAGGTCCTCCTCCGGATACATGGGCCGCAGCAGCGGGTCCTCGGCGACACCCTCGTAGAACCGGTGCACCAGGCGGCGGAAGATCTCCTCGCCGCCGACCTGTTCGTAGAAGGTCTGCTCCTGAAGCGTGCCGCGCGGAATGTCATTCACATGGTCCATGGTCTCAGACGGGGCGACCGAGGACGCAAGGCTTAGGACCACGGGGCCGGGCGCTCGCCTCCCGGTCCGTCAGGCAGCACAGTGGAGGCATGGGTGCGCACGCTTTCGGCCGGGAACTGGAGGACGTCGCCGCGTCGGCGCGGGCGGCACTGGTGCGCGAGATAGCCGCGAGCGGCGCCTGGGACGCCGACCCGCGGTGGCGGGAGTCGTTCGCGGCGGTCCCGCGCCACCTCTTCGTGCCGTACTACTACGTCGGCGTCACCGGCGGCTACGAGCGCATGTGGGGCGAGCACCCGGACCCGCGGCGGCGGGAGCGCTGGCTGCGCGGCGCGTACGCCGACGCCCCGCTGGCCACCCGGGTACGGGACGGCGAGCTGGTTTCCTCCAGCAGCCAGCCGTCCCTGATGGCGAAGATGCTCGCCGAGCTGGAGGTGCGGGAAGGGGACTCGGTCCTGGAGATAGGCGCCGGGACCGGTTACAACGCGGCGCTGCTCTCCCACCGCCTCGGCGACGACCGCGTGACGACGATCGACCTCGACCCGGAGATCACCGAGTCCGCGGCGCGGCATCTGGCGGCGGCCGGGTACCGGCCGGCCGTCGTCACCGGCGACGGCGCGCGCGGCGTCCCGGCACGCGCGCCCTTCGACCGGATCATCGCGACCTGCACGTTGCCCTCGGTGCCGCGCGCCTGGCTCGCCCAGTGCAGCCCCGGCGCCCTGATCCTCGCGCCGCTGGCCACCGGACTGATCACCCTGCGGGTGCGGGACGCCGGTTACGCGACGGGGCACTTCCTGCACACACCCGCGTACTTCGTGCCGCTGCGCGGCGGCCCGTCCGCCGGGCCGGCGCCGCCCCGGCCGGAAGAGGTGCCGCAGTGGGCGCGCGGCGACGACCTGTTCCGGTTCCTGCTGGCCCTGACGGCGGGCGGGCTCGATCCGCAGGAGGCGTTCGCCCTGTGGGAGCGCGAGAACCAGCCGGCCCGCGAGCGGTACGGGGTCACGGTCGGCGGCGCGGACTGCTGGGCCTGGCTGGACGACCCCGACGGCCCGAACGCCTGGCCACTGCCGTGACCAGGCGTTTCCGTGGGCCACTGGCGTAACCGAGCGCTCCCGGGGGCCGCGCGGGTGCGGGCGGCTCAGCCCCGGCGGATGGTGATCGTCGTCCAGGCTCCGACGTGCACCCGGTCCCCGTCCTGGAGTGGGACCGGCACGAAGGGCTGGATGGGCTCCTCGCCGCCGTTGACCGTGGTGCCGTTCGTCGAGTTCTGGTCGACGACCGCCCAGCTGCCGTCCGGCTGCTGGACGAGGACCGCGTGCTGGTGCGAGACGCCCGGGTCCTCCGGCGGCACCGACAGATCGATGTCGGGGGTGTCGCCGGTGGAGTGCCGGCGGCGGCCGATGGTGATCTGGTTGCCGGTGAGCGGACGCTGCTGCTCGGGAGAGTACGCGGGCAGGTTCAGACCCGCGGCCTCCGGACCCGAGCGCTGCATCATCGCCATGAAGTAGGCGCGGTCGGGGCCGATCGTCGCCGTCCAGGTCAGCGGCTGCTGCTGGTAGCCGGCGCCGGGCCCGGGCGGGGCCTGGGTCCCGCCGGGCTGCGGATACCCGTAACCGCCCTGCTGCTGACCGGGGCCGCCGGGACCACCAGGCGCACCGGGACCGCCAGGCCCCGTCGGACCAGGGCCGCCGGGACCGCCCTGGCCGCCGGCCGACGGCGGGGAGATCACCCAGTCGTCGTCACCGCCGAAGGACGGGCCGCCGGTCGGCGGGCGCTGCGGGTCCTGCCGCTCGCCGGGGTACGCGGGCGGGGCCTGCGTACCGGCCTGCTGGAAGGATGGCGGCGCTCCGGAACCACCGAGTCCGCCGGGCCCGCCCGGACCTCCGGGACCATTCGGCGCACCGGGACCACCGGGCGCACCCGGACCACCCTGTCCCCCGGGACCGCCGTGACCGCCAGGCCCACCGTGACCGCCAGGCCCCGCCAGACCGGGACCGCCGGGGCCACCGGGGCCACCGGGACCACCAGGGCTACTGAGACCAGGACCCCCAGGACCTCCCGCCGTACCCGGAGTAGGCCCGGGCGGCGGCGGTACCGGACGGCCCGGATCGCCGCCGAAGCCGGAGGGGCCGGGCGGGCCGGGCCGCGACGGGTCGCCGCCGAAGTTGGGCGGTGCGGGGTCCCCGAAGGGCGGGATCGGCTCGGCGGGCCGGTTCATCTGGGACGGCCGGGAGCTCTGGTAGTCGTACGAGTCCGAGCCGCCGCCGAAGGACGGACCGGGCGGCTGCGGGAAATGCGACCCCGGAGGCGGCACCCCGGGACCGCCGGGACCACCGGGTCCGCCAGGCTGGCCGGGTCCGCCAGGCTGGCCGGGAGCACCCGGCCCACCAGGAGTCCCATGACCGCCGGGCCCACCCGGACCCGTGGGCCCACCGGCACCCCCGTACGCCCCCGGACCTCCAGGTCCACCGAGTCCCCCAGGCCCCCCGGACGCGGGCGCAGGCGGACGCGGTGCCGCCGGGGTGTACGACGTGGCGGTGTTGGTCAGGAAGTTCCACCGGCACTCCTCGCAGAACGGCGCGCCGCCCTCACGGGGCGTGCGGCACTGCGGGCAGAGCTCCGGCTCGGCCATGCCGGGCGCGCCCGGGTGCGGGCGGCCGCCGGCACCGGGCGGCGGCGGTGGCGAGCCCGGCGGCGGATAGCCGTACCCCGCGGCGGGCGGTGGCGGCGGTGGAGGCGGGGGCACGGCACCGGCCATGCGGTGACCGCAGACCTCGCACCAGTCGTCGGAACCCGACTGATGTCCGTTCGGGCAGGTCGGCATGTCGGCGCTTCCCCCTTTCCTTCCCGGCCACTCTGGCCGGTTTCTCCAGCCCCTTCTGGAAAGGGACCGGGCTCGCTACTTCTTTACACGAACAGTCTTTGTGGACCGTGTCTCGAGAGTCATCTCGTCGGCGTCCTCGACCTTCGCCTTCAATCGCACAGTACCCGCCGCGGCATCGACCACGTCCACCACCTTCGCAAGCAGTTTCGCAGTATCGGCGTTGCCGGAAGCGCTGGCGAGCTGAACGGCGCGGCCCAGCTTGGCCGTTGCCCCGTCGGCGTCGCCCGCTTTGCGGGCATCCAGCCCCTGCTGGATGACTTGTGCCAGTTCCGCCTGACCTGTGTAGTGTGCGACCTGGGGGTTGATCGACGTGGACGCCACCATGTCCTCGGTCCACACCGCCCGTACGAGACCCTGCGCGCCCAGGTTGTGGACGCCTCCCTCACTCTGCGGGATCACGAGCGAGACGCGGGCGGCGAGCATCTCCTGGCCGATGCCGGCCGCCGGGACCTCCAGGCAGACGTGGTAGTCGCGGGACTCGTCGCCCCAGGAGCCGGTCGGGTAGTCGCCGGCCCGCGGGCCCGCCTCGGTACGGCGGCCGGTCAGTTCCTCGACGGTGGGCGCCACCTGCTTGACGAACTTGATCTCGGTGCCGAGGGGCGTCCACAGCCGCAGGGAGACGTCGGCCACCTCCTTGCCCATGGCCGTCTCCATCATCTGCGTGAAGTCGGCGGACAGGGCGGCCGGGTCGGCGACGATGTCGGCGGTGCCCAGCAGCGCGGAGGCGATGCCGGTGACCTCCTTGACCTCCCAGTCCGTGCCGACACCGCGCGCGTCACAGGTGAAACGCCCGGCGCAGGAGTCCAGGGCGGCCCTCAGGTCCTCCGGTGACTCGTGTTCGTTGCGGCCGTCGGTGAGCAGGATGCCGTGCCGGATCGAGACGTCCGCCGAGGCGAGCAGCCGGTCCGCGAGCCCCAGCCAGGTGCCGATCGCGGTGCCGCCGCCGGCGCTCAGCTTGCGCAGCGCCTGCTTGGCCTGCCCCCGGGTGTGGGCGTTCGCCACGGCGAGCCGCCCGCCGCCCGGATAGACCTCCTTGGCGATGTGCGTGCCGCCGATGACCGCGAAGTGCACACCGTCGCGCACCGTGTCGACCGCGGCGGCCGTCGCGTCGCGGGCGTTGCGCATCTTGGTCGGCGGATAGTCCATCGAGCCCGAACAGTCGACCATGATCGCCACGGCCGCCTCCGGTGACTGCCCCGCCGAGTACAGATGCGGGGCGGCGACCGCGTTTCCGATGGTGCCGCCGCCGGTCGCGCTCACCGTGACGATCGCGTTGACCTCGCGGCCGCCCTCCGGCAGGTACTCGTTCTGGTAGACGTCCACCGAGAACTGCGGCACGTTCGACTTCGAGAAATTGGCCATGCGTTGTCTGCTCCCCCCTGGGCGTCCCGCGCCGCACGGGCCTGGCCCGGGGCGCGGGACGACGACGGTGACGCGGACCGGTCCCCTCCGGTCCGAGGCCGTCCCGTGCCGCGGCCTCAGGCCGATCCTGCCCCCTGCGGCGGGGCGGGGAACGGCAGGACGGCCACTGTTACGTTGTCGTGGCCCCCGCCGTCCAGTGCGTGGCCGACCAGGACCTGCGCGCTGTGCAGCGGCCGGTCGGCGGCGTCGAGGGGGACGACCTCGGCCATCTCCTCGGGCGCCTCGGCGTAGTTCCACAGCCCGTCGGTGCACACCACCACTACACCCGGGCGGTCCGGTTTGAAAGAAGCGGTGTGCGGTTCCAGTTCGTAGGCGTCGGCGCCGAGCCAGCCGGTGATCGCGTGGGCCCGCTCGTCGGCGTACGCCTCCGCCTCGCTCATCAGGCCCGCGGCGACCATCTGCGCCGCCCACGAGTCGTCCTCGGTGAGCCGGGCGGCGGGGGTGCCGCGGTCGGCGGGCACCCAGTAGACGCGGCTGTCGCCGACCCAGCCGACGACGAGCAGTCCGGCGGTGACGACGGCGCCGACCAGGGTGCAGGCCGGCGCGTTCTGGTGCGGTGAGTGCTCGCGCGGGGAACTGGGCTCCTGGGCGAGGGCGTTGACGGCGTTCGACGCGGCGACGATCGCGTCGTGCATGGCCTGCTGCGGGTGCGTGCCCAGCGGCAGCGCCTCCAGCAGGGACGCGTCGGCCGCGCGGGAGGCGGCCAGCGACGCCTCGTCGGGCCGGGTCGCCGAGGACACCCCGTCGCAGACGATCGCCACGACCGCGGGCGAACCGTCCGGCAGCGCGGCCCGGGAGACGGCGAACGCGTCCTCGTTGCGGTGGTGACGCAGGCCGCGGTCGCTGACCGCGGCGACCGCGGTGAGCTCCTGCTCCATGTGGTCGCGCTCGCGCGGCTGGGCGTGCCCGCAGTTCTCGCAGTAGCCGTCCGGGTCGACCTGGCCCGCGCGGCACGCCACGCAGACCTTGGTGCCGGCGGGCGGCGTCCCGGGAGCGGCGGCGCGCGGGTCGGCGGCGGCTGCGGCGGGCGGCGGCAGCGGATACTCGTCCGGCTCCGCGGGCCGGTCGAACCGCACACCCCCCGAGCGGGCGGACGCCCCCGGCGCGGACGCCGTGGTCGGCAGCTCCGAGTCACTGGAGTCGCGGCCCGGGATGTCCGTGGGCAGATGGACCGGCGCGGACGCGTCGGAGCCGTCCCGCTCGGTCGCGACGGGCCAGTCCACGGACGCGCCGTCGGCGGGGGGCCGCGACGCCGCCCCGTTCAGGGCGATGGTGGGGGAGTCATGCGGTGGCTCGGGCACGGCCGACAGGTCGTACCCGCAGGCACCGCAGAAACGGTCGCCCGACTCGAGGGGCTCCTCGCAACTGGGGCACCTCGAAAGAGCCGTCGGCTGGGGCATCTGGGACATCACTTACACCCACGTCCGGGGGCGGTAACGGTTGGCACGTTCCACCAGGTCGATCCTCTCCTCGCCACGCTGCGCGAGTCTGGCCAGCGTCCGGTACGAACGCTCCAGGCCGAAGCGGAGGCCGCGCTCGTCCAGCTCGCTGCCCAGCAGCGCACGTCCGCCGCCCATGGCCGGCGCGGAACCCTGGCTACCGGAGAGTACCCAGTCCAGCGCGCAGCCAAGGACCTCTGTGGACAACTGCTCGCGCCGGACGGCGTCCAGACCGTATCCGCCCAGCGCCTCGACCTGCCCGGCGGCGGCGGTCAGGTCGTCCAGGAAGCCCGCGGCGGCGGCCTCCTCGGCCATCCGGTGCCGCAGCCGCGCCCGTACGGCCGCGACCCGCGCCGCCGTGTAGTGGATCGACGACTCCGGCACCGACTCCAGGGTCCGTACCGCGCCGGGCCGGTCGGCCGCCGCCAGCTGCACCCGGGCCAGGCCGAACGCGGCGCTGACGTAGCTGGGGTCGGTCGACCACACCAGGCGGTAGTACTCGGCCGCGTTGTCCAGCTGGCCCAGGACCTCCGCGCACACGCCGAGCGCCAGCTTGGGGGCGGGCTCGCCGGGGAACGCGTCGTAGATCGCGTCGAAGGACAGCGCAGCCCGCTCACGGTCGCCGGTGACCAGCGCGGCCACGCCCCGGTACCAGACCACCCGCCAGTCGTCGGGCCGCTGCTGCTCCAGGTCCGCGAGGGTGCTCAGCGCCGGGCCCGTGTCGCCGCTCTCGAGGCCGGCCCGGATCTGCCGGAGCTTCGTCTCGACGGACTCGCTGGGCGCGGCCGACAGCGCGGCGAGCAGTTCCGCGGGCGCGGAGGTCAGGAGACCGGCCAGGAAACCGGCGTTCGGGTCGCCCGGGTCGACGCGCGGCAGCGGCAGGGCCAGCGCGGTGGCGGCCGTGTCCAGCGGTCCGACCAGGCCGGCCGCCGGGGCGGGCGGCAGCGGCGGCGCGCCGTTCGTCCGCGCCGCCGCGCCTCTGCGGACCCGGACGGGCACCGCCCGTGCGCCCAGCCGGGAGACCTCGCCGGCCAGTTCGGCGAACAGCTCCGTGTCCGTGACCTTGACCTCGGGCCCGAACAGCGTCGACAGGGCGGGCCGGGGGCGGCCCGTCTGCACCGCCACGACCTCGCGCAGCACGCCGGTCAGCTGCTCCGCCATCTCCTGCGCGGAGGCGAATCTGCGGGCCGGGTCGGGGTCGGTGGCCCGGACCAGGAGCCGGTAGAAGGACTCGTACTGGCGGAAGACCTCGATGCTGTCCGGGTCGGGCAGGGAGTCGACGAAGACGTTCGTGTAGCCCTGGAAGTCGAAGGTCAGCACGGCCAGGGTGCGCGCGACGGTGTACAGGTCGGAGGCGACCGAGGGGCCGATGTCGGCCACCTCCGGCGCCTGGTAGCCGACCGTCCCGTAGATGGCCGACTCGTCGTCGTCCATCCGCCGCACGGCGCCCATGTCGATCAGCTTGAGCTGGTCCTCGGTCTGGATGGCGTTGTCGACCTTGAAGTCGCAGTACAGCAGGTTGCGGCTGTGCAGATGGCTGAGGGCCTCAAGGGCTTCGATGCCGTACGCGCACGCCTGCTCCACCGGCAGCGGATCGCGCCGGCCCGCCGGGGTGCGCCGCCCGTTGGCGATCTCCTTGAGGGACTTGCCGCCGACGTACTCCATGACGATGTAGCCGTCGAGGGAGCCGGTGCGCTGGTCGAGGTGCTCGACGAAGTTGTAGATGCGGACGATGTTGGCGTGCTCGATCTCGGCGAGGAAGCGCCGCTCGGAGATGGCCGCCGCCATCGCGTCCTGGTCGCCGGTGTCGAGCAGGCCCTTGAGCACCACCCAGCGGTCGGAGACCGCGCGGTCCACGGCGAGATAGATCCAGCCGAGCCCGCCGTGCGCCAGACAGCCCACGACCTCGTACTGGCCGTGCACGATGTCACCGGCGGTCAGCTTCGGCACGAACGAGTACGGGTGGCCGCACTTGGTGCAGAAGCCCTCCGTGCGCCCGGGACGCTCGCCGCGCGCCCGGCCCACCGGCGCCCCGCAGTCCGAGCGGGAGCAGAACCGCTTGCGCTCGGGCACCTCGGGGTGGTCCAGGACCATCTCGCGCGGCGCGGGCCGCGGCACGTCCGGGACCTGCACCAGGCCGACGCCGATCCGGCCGCGCCCCGAGGCGCCGGTCGCCGTGCCGGAGCTGCGCACCGACACCGACCGCGAGGTGGAGCGGCCCGACAGCGCGCGCGAGAGCCGGCCCGAGACCGAGCGCCGGGACTGCGAGGACCGCGACGACGTCCGCGAACTGGCGCCCGAACCGCTGCGGGAGCTGCCGCTGCCCGAGCCGCGCCCCCGGCCGCCGGTGATCCCGGTGGGCGGTGAGCTCACCGAGCCGTTCGCCGAGACCACCGGTGCGAGACCGCACGTGTCGCAGTACAACTCGCCGCCGCCGACGTCCTCGTACGCCCCCGGACAACCAGGGCGCTGGCACTTCTGCCGCTGCCCCACCGGCTGCTGACTCACGATGCACCCCCTTCGTCGCTCACGCGCCGGGCCCCCTCCGGTCCGTCAGGCCGCTCTGCCCGTCCTGCTCGGGCACCCGGGGGCTCAGCAGCTCGGCCGCCGCCCGCTGGTAGCGCAGCACCGCCTGCTCGGCGACGCGCAGATCACAGGGCGCGCTCCACAGCATGCGGCGCGCCGCGTCGTACCGCTCGACGAGGAACGGGTCCTCGGCGAGCCCGTGCCTGGCCACCTTCGCCTTGTACGCGTCGAGCCGGCCGCGCAGCTCGGCGCGGACCGCCAGCGGCTGTGTGACCGCCGACAACGACTCGCGGGCGCGCAGCAGTTCGTCCTCCGCCTTCTCCTCCAGCGACTCCAGGAGCGGGGAGAGCCGGTGCCACTGCGCGTGCCTGCGGTACTCGGCGGCCGTCGCCAGCTGCTCCTGGAGCGCGGTCGGCGGGCCGCTCACGGCCGGCACCTCGGAGGCGGCGATCTTCGCGAGCACCTCGCCGCGCGCGGAGCGGGCCTCGGCGAGCGTGCGGTCCGCGCGCGAGAGCACGTCCCGCAGCCGCACCAGCCGGGCCTCCGCGTCCTGCCGGACCGTCAGCACCGCGTCGATCTCCCGGCGCACGTCCTCCAGGGCCCGCGCCTCACGGTCGTACGTCGTGGTGTCGGGGCGACCGCCGCCGGGCGCCGAACTGCCGGGCGCCGCCTGCCAGAAGGCCAGCGGGTCGGAGATCACCCGCTCGCGCAGCGAGGTGAGGGTGCGGGTGATCCGCTCCAGGTCGTCACCGGCCGGGTGCTCCCCGGGGCGTACGCCGACGGAGTGCGCGAGGCGGCGGGTGCGCTGCAACTCGGCGGACAGCAGGTCGATCCGGGCGGGCAGCGCCGACCAGACGGCGTCCGCGGCCACCACCATGTCCAGCGAGGACGCGTACAGCCCGTTCATCCGGTCGACGAGCGCGGCGAGGGTGAACTGCTCGCTGAGCCGGCCGGGTGCGGGCAGGTCCGGCGCGTTCGCCGCGGCGGTGGCGCTGCCCGCGACCGTGACGCACTCGCCGCGCAGCAGCTCCGTCAGCTCGGCCAGGTCCTCGCGGCTCGACCAGCGCCTGCGGGACCGGATGCCGCGCGCGCTGTGCAGGGCGTCCGTGTACGCGTCGAAGTACGCCCACAGCAGGGTGATCGACGCCTCGGCGGCCGTCCAGCGCTCCTTGGTCGTGCCGGTGAGCTCGGCGCCTTCGAGGAGCCTGCGGCCCGCGTGGTCCTGTAGCGCGAGGAGGGAGGTCTCGATGGCCTCGTGCTCCGCGCCGAGGCGCGCCAGCGCACGGTCCACCTCGTCCCGGTCCATCACCGGCCCGGGGGGTCCCGCGACGCCCATCGATCACCTCTCGCTTCCGCTCGTTGCCCGTGTCCCTCGCGGGCCGCCGTCTGTAAGGGGCCGTCACCTGGAGTGCGGTCGTTACGTGCAGGTCGTTGCTTGCAGGTCGTTACTTGTAGTGGGCCGCCGGCGCACTGGACGACGGCGAGTCCTCGGGGAGAGTCGCGGCCAGCCACCTGTCGTACGACTTCTGCCAGCCGTCCTTGCGGTAGTCCTCCAGGACCCGGTTGACCCGGCGCACCAGGTCCCCGGCGTCCTTCTTCATGGCGACACCGTAGTACTCGGTGGTGAAGGTCTCGCCCTTGAGCTGGACCGTCGGGTCCTGCGCGGCCTGGCTCGCGGCGAGCGCCCCGTCGGTCACCACGGCGTCGGCCTCACCGAGCTGGAGCCGTACCAGGCAGTCGAGCTGGTTGGGCACGGTCTCCGAGATGTCGACGGACGCCGGGAGCTTGCCGGACTCCTTGTCGTCGGCGAGCTTCTCGTTGGCGGTGGAGCCCTGCGCGGTGCACACCTTCTTGCCCGCGAGGGACTTGTCGTAGCCCTTGATGTCCGAGGTCTCCGGGGCGAGCACCTGCTGGCCGGTGACGAAGTACGGCGCGGAGAACGCCACTTGCTCCAGCCGCTTGCAGCTGATCGTCATGGTGCGCACCACCATGTCGACCCGGCCGTCCTGGATCGCCTCGATGCGCTGGTCGGTCGGGATGGCCCGGAAGCGGATGTCGTCCGGGCTGCCCAGGATCTCCTCGGCTATCCGCCGCGCGAGGTCGATGTCAAACCCTTCCAGCTCGACGTTCTCCTTGGTGCTGTTCGGGTCGCGGTAGCCCCAGCGGTAGCTGTTCTGGTCGACGCCGACCGTGAGGTAGCCGCGCTTCTTGATCTTCTGGATGGTCGTGCCGCTCTCGTCGCCCGAGGGGGCGGGGCTCAGGTCCTCGGGGTGGGCGCCGCAGTCACCGGCCTTCGCCTGCACGCCCTGGGCGATGCCCCGGCCGCCGAGGCCCGCGCCGTCCTCCGGGTCCGGCTGGGTCAGCGGGAGCAGCAGCGCCAGGACCACGGCGAGGGCGCAGGCGAGGGCCATCGCGCCGACACCACCCCAGCCCTTCAGACTGACCCGCAGTCGCCTCATGATCATCGCCGTTCCTCCTCCCACTGACATCCCGCTCACCGGTACTCCGAAAGCCTGCGGCCGATGCCGAGCAGCGCGCCCGCCGCCGCCATCACCGCGAGGACGGCCGCGCCCACCGGCAGGCCGGTCATCGCGTCCAGACCGTTCCCGGCGGACTGCCGGAACTCCTTCTGCTCCTGCGTCAGGGCCCGGTACAGACTGGCGTCGACCTGGTCGAAGCACTCGCCGGTCGGCTTGGACTCCTTGCCGCCGATGACCTTGTCCAGCGCGTCCTGGAAGTTGCCCGCCTCGTCGGCCTCGCGGGCGACCTTGTGCCGGTCCTTCCACTCCTTCATGCTCGCCGTCGCCGCCTCGACGGGCCGCGCGCCCGCCTCGTCGTCGGCGAGGTCCGCGGCCTTGCTCAGACCGGAGGTGAGCGAGCCCATCTGCCGCTCGAAGTCGTAGTCGTACAGGTCGACCTGGGAGCCGTCGGGCAGCTCCTTGGTCTGGGCGCCCCGGCTGACCAGGGTCAGGTTCTCGTTGCCCCGGGCGTTCAGCGACGCGATCCGCGCGTCGTGCAGCACGTCGAGCGAGCGGACCCCGTGGTCGTACGAGGAGTTGAGCTCGGCGCGGGCGACGCTGTGCCCGGCGACCAGCCAGAGCAGGACCACCGCGGAGGCGGCCGTGGCGGCGACCAGGCCCTGGTTCAGCACGCGGTTCGTGCGCCGGTACTGGCGCCGCTGCGCCCACAGCAGGGCGCCCACCGCGACGACCCCGAGACCGATCGCGGCCCACGGGTACGGTGTCGCGTCCGCGTAGTCGGCGCGCAGCCGCTGGTTCTCCTTTGTGTAGAGGTCCTTGGCGGCCGGGAGCATCCGCTGCTGCATCTTGTCGTTGGCGTAGCGCAGATAGGCGCCGCCGAGCGGATAGCCCTGCCGGTTGTTGGCGCGGGCCCGCTCGATCAGGCCCTTGTACTCCGGCAGCAGCTTGTTCAGCTCGGCGATCGTCCGGGTCGAGGGCGAGTCGGGTTCGGCGTTGGCGGCGGCCTTGACCAGCTTGGCGGCGGCCGTGCGGATGTCCTTCTCGTAGCGGTCGCGGGTCGCGCTCGTCTCCCGGCTGCCGGCGAGGAAGCCGCTGGAGGCCGCGGTGTTGGCGTCGGCGAGCGAGCGGTAGATGTCCGCGGCGTCGGAGCTCAGCGGCTGACTGTTGTTCAGCACGTCGTCGGCGGCGGCGGAACGGTCCGCCATCTGCCAGGAGGCGAGCGCGCCGAACGCGACGACCAGCAGGGCGAGCAGCGCGCCCATGATCCGCAGCCGGCCGGGCTCGGTGGTCGCGGCCGCCCGCACCCGGTCGGTGCCCTCGGCCCACGCCGTACGGCGCGC
This sequence comes from Streptomyces sp. NPDC059785, assembly GCF_042732375.1. Lineage (NCBI taxonomy): Bacteria > Bacillati > Actinomycetota > Actinomycetes > Kitasatosporales > Streptomycetaceae > Streptomyces > Streptomyces sp. NPDC059785. The sequence continues at coordinate 14,066 of NZ_JBHWHV010000013.1, read as the reverse complement.
CGGGGCCGGAGCCCGCCGCGACGGCGAGTCCGGTGCCGGCGGTCCGGCCTGCGGCGGTACGGCCGGCCGCGCGGGCGCGGGCTGCGCCGCCGGCGCCACGCCGCCCTGCTGCGGGTATGTCACCTGACCTCCCCCATGGTCGTCCGTCGGTCACCCCGCCCCGCTGTGCCGACGGCGCGAAGAGCGGTGCACGGGCGCAAGTATCGCCGCCACGACCGGGATCCGCACAGGGCTTCACACGATCTTGTTCCTACTTGTTCCGATCGTGGTGGAGTTGTGGGACATCGGCGCAGCGCAAGGCTCCCCGCACCACCCCCTCCTCATGAATACGCGCCCCGCAACTGTTCGGTTCCCGTACGACCGTGGCGGCTCACGCCTCGTAGTGCGCGCGCAACCGGTCGTGCGCCCGCCGCTGCGCGCCCAGGTGGTCGAGGCCGAGGAGCGCGGCGCCGAGGACCGGCGGGGCCGTCACCACCCGGACCTCCGCCTTCGGCGCGCGCTCAGCCAGCAACTCATGTATTCGGTCGTCCAGTTGGGGATGCCGGGCGGCGAGGACGCCGCCGCCGAGCAGCAGCGGTGTCCGCTCCGCGAGCAGGTCCAGGCGGGTCAGCGCCACCGCCGCCATCGCGACCACCTCCTCGGCGAGCCGGTCCACGAGGCGGAGGGCCACCGCGTCGCCGTCCGCGGCCGTGGCGAACAGCACCGGCGTCAGCTCGTGCCGCCGCGCGTCCGCTATCCGCCCCAGGTGCAGCGCCTCGATCAGCTCGTACATCGTGCCGAGCCCGAAGTGGGCCGGGAGGGCGCGGGCCAGCGCGGTCGGGCCGCCCCGGCCGTCCTCGGCGCGCGCCGCGTGCCACAGCGCCTCCTCGGCGAGACCCCAGCCGCCGCCCCAGTCACCCGAGATCCGCCCGATCGCGGGGAACCGGGCGACCCGCCCGTCCGGCCGCATCCCCACGCAGTTGATGCCCGCGCCGCACACCACGGCGACCCCGAGCGGCCCGTCCGCCCCGGCCCGCAGGATCGCGAAGGTGTCGTTGCGGACCTGAAGACTGGTGCCCCACGCGCGCGTGCGCAGCGCGGACTCCGACTGCCGCTCCTCGGCCGGGAGATCGACGTTGGCCAGACACGCCGAGACGTGCCGCACCGACGTCACGCCCGCCGCCGCGAAGGCACGGGCGACGGTGTCCGCGAGCGCGTCCACGGCCGCCGCGACGCCGACGACCGGCGGCCGGTAGCCCTTGCCGCGCGCCGCACCGGCCACCCGGCCGTCCGCCGTCACCACGACCGCGTCGGTCTTGCTGTTCCCGGCGTCGAGGGCGAGGACCGCGCCGACGGCCCGCGTCCCCGCCGTCACGCCCACGCCAGGTGCTCCCGGTTGTGCGCGAGCAGCCGGTCGGTGAGCGTGTCGGCGTACGCGTACTGGCCGATCAGCGGGTGCGCGAGCAGCGCCCGGAAGACCCGCTCCCGGCCGCCGTGCAGCGCGGCCCGCAACGCCAGCTCCTCGTACGCGGTGACCTGCGCCATCAGACCCGCGTACAGCGGGTCCACGGCCGGCACCGGCAGCGGCGCCGCGCCCCCGGGCCCGACCGCCGCCTGCACCTCGATCACCGCGTCGTCCGGCAGGAAGGGCAGCGTCCCCGCGTTGTATGCGTTCACCACCTGGTACGGGCTTCCGCCCCCGCTGCCTTTCCCTTCGCCTACGTCTTCGCCTGTGCCTTCGCCGCCGCCGAGGAGTGCGGCCGCGAGGTCCACGGCGGCCTCCGAGTAGTAGGCGCCGCCCCGCTTGGCGAGCAGCGCGGGCTTCTCGTCCAGGGCCGGATCCCCGTACATCTCCAGCAGTCGCCGTTCCATCTCCGCGACCTCCGCCGCCCGCGAGGGCCGGGTGCGCAGGTCGCACACCACCTCGTCGTGCGCGTAGTAGTAGCGCAGGTAGTACGAGGGGACGACGCCGAGCCGTTCGAGCAGGGTGCGGGGCAGCCTGAGGTCGTCGGCGAGGGCGCCGCCGTGCTCGGCGATCAGCTTCGGCAGGACGTCCACGCCCTCGGGACCGCCGAGGCGCACACCCGTCTCCCACGTCAGGTGGTTGAGGCCCACATGGTCCAGATGCACATCACCGGGGGCGACCCCCAGAATGGCGGCGAACTTGCGTTGTAGTCCGATCGCCACGTTGCACAGCCCGACCGCTTTGTGACCGGCCTCAAGGAGGGCGCGGGTCACGATGCCGACCGGGTTGGTGAAGTCCACGATCCAGGCGTCCGGGCTGGCCCTGCGCACCCGTTCGGCGATGTCCAGCACCACCGGCACCGTCCGCAGCGCCTTGGCGAGACCGCCCGCGCCCGTCGTCTCCTGCCCGACGCAGCCGCACTCCAGCGGCCAGGTCTCGTCCTGCTGCCTGGCGGCCTGCCCGCCGACGCGCAGCTGGAGCAGTACGGCGTCGGCGCCCTCGACGCCCGCGTCCAGGTCCGCGGTGGTCACGATCCGGCCCGGATGGCCCTGCTTCGCGAAGATCCGCCGGGCCAGACCGCCCACCAGCCGCAGCCGTTCGGCGTCCGGGTCCACCAGGACCAGCTCCGCGACGGGCAGGGTGTCCCGCAACCGTGCGAAGCCGTCGACCAGTTCGGGTGTGTAGGTCGAACCTCCGCCGACCACGGTGAGCTTCATGGGTGTTCCAACCCTTCGGTACGGGAGGGGCCTGACGGATTGCGGGGTCCGGGACGGGCGGGTCAGCGCGAGGTGTCGAAGACCTCGTCGCGGGTGGCCGCGAGGGCGCTCTCCAGCGCGCCGCGCAGCACAGGGGTTTCGCGTACGGCGCCGAGGACCAGCCGCGGCCGGGACGCGGCCAGCTCCGCCAGCTCGGCCCGGACCAGCGCCCGCAGCGGTTCGCCGCCGGAGGCGAGGGCGGCGCCGCTGAGCACGACCAGCTCGGGGTCGAGCACGGAGACCAGCGAGGCGAGCCCGGTGGCGAGCGAGGTCGCGTACGTCTGGAGCAGCCGCCGGTGAGGTTCCTCGTCCGCCTCGGCGGCCCGCGCGAGGAGGGCGGCGGCGGCCTCGGCGGGCGGGCCGCCGGGCACGGGCCGTACGCCCAGCTCGCGGGCGAGCGCGACGATCGCCCGCGAGCCGGCCAGCGCCTGGTAGCCGCCGCTGTTGGCCCGGGTCACCCGCCGCACCAGCGGCGCGCCCGGCACCGGCAGGAAGCCGACCTCGCCCGCACCGCCGGTGAAACCGCGGTGCAGCCGTCCGCCGAGGACGAGCGCGGCGCCGAGCCCGCCCTCGTTCCACAGCAGCACGAAGTCCCCGTGCCCCCGGGCGGCACCGAGCCGCTGCTCGGCGACGGCGACCAGATTGACGTCGTTCTCGTACTCGACGGGCATCGGCAGCGCCGCCGCCAGTTCACCGAGCAGGCCGGGCGCGTGCCAGCCGGGCAGGTGCGAGGCGTAGCGAAGCCGTCCGGTACCGGGGTCGAAGGCGCCCGGGGTGCCCACGACCAGCCGGTGCACGTCGCCCCGGACGAGCCCGGCCGCCTTCACCGCCCCGTCGAGGGCGTCGGTCACCTGGCGCACCACGGGCCGGTCGTGCCGCGCGGGCGTGGGCAGTTCGTACGCGCCCACGGTCCGGCCGGTGAGGTCGGCGACGGCGGCGCGGATGCGGGCGGGCGTGACGTCGAGGCCCGCCGCGTGCGCCGCGCCCGGGTTGACCGTGTAGAGCTGGGCGTTCGGTCCCGGGCGGCCCCCGCTGGTGCCGGTCGCGAGCACCAGGCCCGCCGCTTGCAGGCGGGCGAGCAGCTGGGAGGCGGTGGGCTTGGACAGCCCGGTCAGCGCGCCGATCCGGGTGCGCGACAGGGCGCCGTGGGCGAGGAGGAGGTCGAGGGCGGCGCGGTCGTTCATGGCCCGCAGCACCCGCGGCGTGCCGGGCGGCCCGGTGGGACCCGGCGTGTCGGGCGTCCCGGTGGGACCCGGGGTGCCGGGCGTCCCGGAGGTTGCTGCCATGCGTGTCCCCACCTGCCCTTCGGCCGCCCAGCTTCCCAGTGGTCAGGGCGGACCGTCCACAGGGAACAACTATCAGGAAGGTTTCCTACTGGTCCTTGTCAGCGAACGTAGGACGCGTGGGGAGGGGCGTCAACAGGGCGCCGGCACGGGCGAAGGCGCCGTCGGCACGCGCAGGGGCGGTGCTCCGGATCCGTCCGACGGGATCCGGAGCGCCGCCCCTCTCGTTGCTGTCGAAGCTCTTACTTCGCCGCGGGCGGTGCCAGCGGGGACGCCGCCTCCGACTGCGGTGACGACGTCGAGGCGTAGGCCGAGGGCGCGGCCATGGCCGCCGTCGGGTCGGGGGACGGGCCGGTCTCGGCCGGTGCCGTCGGGCCGCCCACGATGCGGATGTCGGCCGCGTCGAAAGCCCGCTTGATGCGCCAGCGCAGCTCGCGCTCGACGACCAGCGACTTGCCGGGCATCGTCTTCGCCGTCACGCGCACGACCATCGAGTCGAGCAGCACGCTGTCCAGGCCCAGGGTCTGGATCGGGCCCCACAGCAGTTCGTTCCACGGCTCGGCCTTGGTCATGTTCTCGCCGACCTCGTCCAGAACGGCCTTGACCCGGTCCAGGTCCTCCGAGATGGGCAGCGTGACGTCGACACCGGCCGTCGCCCAGCCCTGCGAGAGGTTGCCGATGCGCTTGACCTCGCCGTTGCGCACGTACCAGATCTCGCCGTTGTCGCCGCGCAGCTTGGTGACGCGCAGGCCGACCTCGATGACCTCGCCGGCGGCCACCCCCGCGTCGACCGTGTCGCCGACGCCGTACTGGTCCTCCAGGATCATGAAGACGCCGGAGAGGAAGTCGGTGACCAGGTTGCGGGCGCCGAAACCGATGGCGACACCGGCCACACCGGCCGAGGCGAGCAGCGGCGCGAGATTGATCTCGAACGCGCTGAGGACCATCAGCGCCGCCGTGCCGATGATCAGGAAGGACGCCACCGAGCGCAGCACCGAACCGATCGCCTGCGAGCGCTGCCTGCGCCGCTCCACGTTGACCAGCAGGCCGCCGAACGCCGTGCCGTCGACCGCGTTCGCCGTGCGGTTCATCCGGTCTATGAACTTGGTGATCGCCCGGCGCACCGCGACCCTGAGGACCGCGGCTATGACCACGATCAGCAGGACTCTCAGGCCGATGCTGAGCCACGTCGACCAGTTCTCCTCGACCCAGCTCGCGGCGTTGGTCGCGCTCTCCTGGGCGTCCTGGAGCGTGGCGGTCGTCGGGTCCGTGGACTGTGTGGCCGACGGTGACGGCGACGAACCAGCGGCCGACAGGACGGACAAGAACACAGCGGTACCTCCAGGCGTAACGGTCTGCCCCCGGCCGGACACGAGAGAGCCGGCTGCGCGCGAGCGGGCCGGCGGTGCACGAGAGAGACACCGGTAGGGCAGAACCACCACACTAACGGGGCATCGTGTGTGGATCGTTGCGATGTTCGAGGGAGAGACTGTGCTCACCTGGGGATGAAGAAGGTGTGGTCGAAAACACTCCCAGCCCGTTACCGGGACATGGTGGCGCTTCCACCAGGCATGAGGGGAGACTGACTACAGATCGTCCCGGCGCGAGCCACGCGCCGCCGGCGTACAAGGAGGCATCCGTGCCGCATGTCCTGGTCCTCAATGCGTCGTACGAGCCACTCGGCGTCGTACCGCTCCGCCGCGCGCTCGTCCTCGTCCTCGAGAACAAGGCCGTCTGTCTCGAGGAATCCGGCGCCTTCCTGCACAGCGCCACTGTCACTGTCCCCGCACCCAGCGTGGTCCGGCTGAAAAGGTTCGTACGGGTCCCTTACCGGGGGCCCGTTCCGCTGACGAGGCGGGCGCTCTTCGCCCGCGACGGCGGCCGGTGCATGTACTGCGGTGGCGTCGCAACCAGCGTCGACCACGTCATCCCGCGCAGCCGCGGGGGTCAGCACGTCTGGGACAACGTGGTGGCTTCCTGCCGCCGCTGCAATCACGTCAAGGCCGACCGGCACCTCGTGGAGATCGGCTGGCGCCTGCGCCACAAACCGGCCCCGCCGACGGGGCTGGCCTGGCGCATCATCGGAACCGGCCATAGGGACCCGCGCTGGCTGCCGTATTTGCAGCCGTACGGCGCGGAGGACGCGATGGCCCGGATCGACGGCATTTCCGCCTGACGATCCGGGCCTTCGCACACCCTGCCCACCGGCCGTCCCGTACGGCCCCGCGTACGGCCTTGCGTACGGCCTCCCGTACGGCCCCGCGTCTGACTCAGGCTCTCAGCCGCGGGGCCCTTCGGGGCGGGTGCCGACGACCGCGCACCAAGCCACTCCGCCCGCGAACAGCGCCAGTGCGGCGGCCCAGGACCCGGTCTGCGGCCCCGACTGGACCGGCCAGGCCAGGACTGTCTCCTTTCTCACACCGGGCGAGGACGCCGACAGGAACACCCCGCTGAAGTAGAGCGTCGTCGGCAGCCAGCTCGTCCGGGCTCCGCACAGCACGGCCGAGGCGGCCGTCAGCCCGGTGGCCCCCAGGGTGTTGCGGACCATCGCCGCGGCCCCGAACGTCTCGGCGTGTCCGGGCACCGCGAGCGCCAGCACCGTCGCCGCGAGCGCGGTCAGCGTCAGCAGGTGGACCAGCCGCCGTGTCCACCAGGGCCGCACCGCGGTGGCGTCCAGCTCGCGCGCGTACGCGTGCAGGCTCACCCCGATCGCCGCGGAGACCATGACGGGCGCCAGCGAGACCAGCGGAACCCGGCGGTCCGGGTCCACGAACGTGTCCGGGCGGGCCGCGGCCCACCAGGTGAACAGCGCGGCGACGGCCAGCACGCCGACGGTCGCGGGCAGGGCGCGGGAGCGGGCGTAGAGGGCGAGGGGAGGCGCGAGGGGCTTCGCGGCGTGCCCGGCAGCGGTTCTCACAGGGACGGCACCTCGCTCGCGTCCGGGTCGCACTGCCGCGCCGTGGCGAAGTAGCGGCTGAGCCAGGTGCGGCGCTCGTCCCCGGTCAGGGCCGTCAGGCGGTCGTACGCCCGGTCCTCGGCGGCCTGGCGCGCGTGTTCCTCGTCGGCTCTGGTGTTCCGCCCGCTGCCCGTACTGTCGTCCCCCGAGCCCTGTTGCCGGGCCAGTTCCTCGGCGCGGCGGCGCATCTCGTCGGCCACGGGATCCGGGGCCAGCCAGCGCAGCACCGCCTCGTCGGTGGCCCGGACCCGCCCGGCCGACGGCTCCTGCTCACAGTCCGGGCGTACGAGCAGCCGGGCGGCCTCCCGCGCGTACCGCGCCGGATCGGTCACCTCGCCGCGTACGGCGCTGAAGCCGAGCGGCGTGAGCATCGGCAGCTGGGCCTCGTCCCGGTGCGGGCGGCGGTCCAGGTCCTCGAAGCGGACCGGCACATTGCGCACGCCGTCGAGACGGCCGGTGAGGCCGGAGAGCGCGTCGGCGACCTCGGGCAGCATCCCGGGATAGGTGGCGTTGACGCAGACGTGCGGGGTCGTGGAGCCGTCGCACACCTGGCGGTGCCGCAGCGGGTTGTCGCGCAGCAGTCCGTCCCCGGTGTGCACGAGCAGGGCGGCGGCCGCGAACGCCGCACCCAGCGGCAGCAGCGCGCCGACGCGCCGCCGTGCCGTGTGGCAGAGCACCGCCGCGGCGGCGAGACCGACCGCCCACACGGCCGAGACCAGCGGATACCACCAGAGCGGCGACTCGCGGTCCCCGGCTCCGCGGACATGGGCCAGGGCGAGGAAGCGGACGGCGCTCGATGTCTCGGTGGCCAGGACGCCGAACAGGACGTACCCGCAGACCGCGAGCGCCGGGGCGGTCAGCCGCCAGGGCAGCACCCGCCCGGCCACCTGGCCGAGCACCGAGCACGCGGCGAGCGAGAGGGCGATCCCGGCGAACACGGCCGGGGCCGGACCGCCCGCCGACGCGTACGGCGCGCAGGCGAGCAGCGCACCGGCGACCGCCACGAGGTAGCCCGCGGCCAGCCAGCAGGCGAGCGGCAGCGCCGCCACGAGCAACTGCGGCAGCGGGCCGCGCGGCGCCGACAGGCGCAGCTCCGTCATCCGGGCCCGGCGCTCCCGGCCGCCCTGCCAGGCGCCGGCGGCGAGCGCGAACGGGGCGCCGACCAGGCCCGCGCCGGTACCGAGCCGGTCGGTCACCTCGCCCCAACTGCCCTGCCACTGGTCCGCGGTGGCGGCGAGCGACCAGCCGAGCGTGACCAGCAGCGCCCCGGCCGCCCAGGGCGCGAAGCCGCGCCGGAACTCGCTACGGAGGGCGGTGCGCGGGGTGCGCGGGGTGCGCGAGCTGCGCGGGGACGGTGAGGCGGGTGCACCGGGCCGGCCGGACGCGCCGGTTCTCCTGCGCTCGGCGCGTCCGGTGCGTCCGGTGCGTCCGGTGTATCCGGCGCGTCTGGCGCGTCCGGTGGCTCCGATGGGTCCGCCGGTCCCGGCGAGTCCGGTGGGTCCGCCGGGACCGGCGGTACGGGAACCCGTGCGGTCCCCGGCCGCGTCCCCCGGGCGGGTGCGTACGGTCACCGGCCGGCCCCCGTCCCCGTAGCCGCGCGGTGGCCGCGCAGGGCCGTGGTGTAGCCGCGCTCGAAGGCGTTGCCGTCCGAGGCGTGGCCGTCCGCGCCCAGCGCGGCCAGCGACCGCGGGGTGCCGCGGTACGCGACCCGGCCGCCCTCGATCAGCGTCACCTCCGTGCAGGCCGCCGCCACGTCCTCCACCAGGTGGGTGGAGACGACGACGGTGGCGGAGCCGCCCAGCTCCCGCAGCAGCGCGCGGAACTCGATGCGCTGCTCCGGGTCAAGGCCCGCCGTGGGCTCGTCGAGGAGCAGCACCTTCGGGTCGTTCACGACGGCCTGGGCGATGCCCACCCGCCGGACCATCCCGCCGGACAGCGTCTTGATCTTCGAGTCGATGCGGTCGGTGAGACCGACCCGGGCGACGGCCCGCTCGACCGCCGCCGGGGCCGCCGCGGCGGGCAGCTCCTTCAGCCAGGCCGCGTAGGCCACGAACTCGCGCACCGTGAAGCCCGGGTAGTACCCGAACTCCTGCGGCAGATAGCCCAGTTCGCGGCGGACCGCGGCGCGCTCGCGGCGGCCGCGCAGATCGCCGCCGAGCATCTCCACCCGGCCCGAGGAGGGCTCCGCGACCGTCGCGAGCACGCGGATGAGGGAGGTCTTGCCCGCGCCGTTCGGACCGAGCAGCCCGTGCACCCCCGGGCCGAGGCCCAGGTCCACGGCGTCCAGGGCGGTGGTCCTGCGGTGCCGGACGGTCAGCCCGGACACCCGCACGGACGGGGCGGACCCGTGGGCAGCGGCCGCGGGCGCGGGGTGCCACGCGGCGGAACCGGTGGCGGTGGCCGGGGTGTTCACATCGTCTCCAGACGGTCGTACGCGGTGCGGCGCGCGGCGAGAAGCAGGGCGCAGAGCACGGCCGCCACGGCCCAGCAGCCCTGCGCCTGGACGCCGGTGAGGCAGCGGGAGAGCTGCTCGGTGAGGCCGGCCGCCGGGCCCGTGCCGGTGTCGACGAGGACGGGCGCCGCCAGCGCGGCGAGCCAGCCGCCGCCGGTGACCGCGGCGGCGGTGCGGCAGCCCACGAAACCGGCCAGCGCCAGCGTGGCCAGGGTCAGGGCGAGTCCGGGCAGCAGCCAAGCCGCCGCCGCGGGCGGCCGCGGCAGCCGCGGGTCGGCCGCCGGGAGCAGCAGGCCCGCCGCCGTCAGCAGGGGCACGCTCACGGCGAGCACGGCGGCCGTCCGTATCAGCACCAGCCGCAGGCCGCCGGCGGGCGATGCCGCGACGATCTCGTGCAGCGGGTCGGCGTGCCGCCCGTAGGACAGGGCCACGCCCGCCACCGGGACGACCGGCGCGACCGCGAGCAGCAGCGGCCGCGCCCCCGTGAGCCCGCCGCCGTACGCCAGCGCCAGCGCGCCCAGGGCCACCAGCAGCACGGCACCGGTCCAGGCCCCGCGCAACGCCGGCCCGGCCGCCCACAACACCCGCCCGAACCGCCCCCCGACGGCTCGGAAGGACGCCGCGGGAGCGGGGGCGGCGCCTGCCGAAGCCACGGGAGCTGAAGCCGAGGCAGCTGTTGCGGGCGCTGAGGCGGCGGGCGGCGTAGCCGGGTGGGCCGCTGTCGCGGGAACCGGAGCCGCGGGCATGGAGGCAGCGGGCGCCGCTGTCGCGGGAGCCGCGGGCGCTGAGGCGGTGGGTGCCGTAGCCGCGTGAGGCGCGGGCGCCGGACCCGCGGCAGCCCGCAGCACCGCCTCCCGTACCTCCGCCAGCACCGTCCCCGCCGCGCCCCCCGCGGCCGCGCGGGAGGTGCGGGTGGCACAGGGGGTGCAGTGTTCGAGGTGTTTCTCCAGGGACCAGGCGTCCGGCTCGGGCAGGGAGCCGTCCGTGTAGCGGGCGATCAGGTCGTCCGGGGCGTGCCAGCGGGTCATGCCGGGCCTCCCAGCGGTGCCGGGTCCAGTGAGGAGAGGGACGGGAGCGCGGACGGGTGCAACTGGGCGAGCGCCACGCGCAGTTCGGCGCGGGCGCGGCGGGCCCGGGTCTTCACCGTGCCCTCGGGTATGCCGAGGAGCCGGGCCGTCTCGCGGGTGGTCAGCCCGTCGACGACCGTGGCCCGCAGCACCTCGCGCAGCTCGGGGGAGATGCGGCCGAGGGCCGTGCCCACGTCCCCGTACTCCAGCCCCGCCAGCACGCGTTCCTCGGCCGAGGGGGCCGGGGGGACGGGCTCGGGCGTCGCGTACTCGGCCCGCGCGGCCCGCTCCTGCGCCCGCCGCGCGTCGGCCAGCCGCCGCGCCGCGATCGTCCACAGCCAGCCGCCGGCCTCGGAGCCCCGGTGCGCCGCGGCCGACCGCCACACGGTCACGAAGGTGTCCTGCAACACCTCCCGCACGACCTCGGCGTCACCGCACCGCCGGGTCAGCCGCGTGTGCAGCCAGCCCGCGTGCCGGTCGTACAGCGCGGCCAGCGCCGTCGAGTCGCCGTCGGCCACGGCGCGCAGCAGCGCCGCGTCCGTCGCGTCCTCCCGGTGGCCCCCCATGGGGCGGAACAGTCTCACACCCCTTCTATCGGACCGGCCGCCGCCGACGGTTCACGAAAGCCCGCACGAGTCCGGGCGCACGTGTTCGGACGCGGCGCCCGACACCGTCCGATCGTGTCCTGGTGCCGGCTCCGCAACTGGCACAGAATGTGACCAAAGACACGTTGTCCGTCCGTACACGTCTGCGACCGCGCTCACTGGGTAGGGCTGCGACAACCCGCGTCCAGCCGTACGACGACAAGGAGGCCCCCGTGGCCGCATCGGCGCACCTTCTGCTCTCGGCCCTCTCCAAACCCTCGGCGGAGCCGTCCGCCGAACCCCACGTGCACGTCTACGACCTGAGCGACGAGACATCCCGCGACGACACCCCCTACGGCGAGAGCCGGTACTGCGTCTTCACCGCCGAAGGCCCCTGCGGCGAGGTGCCGCTGACCAGCGAACCGCCGCTGCCCGACGCCGAACCCCTGACCAGCGAGCCGCCGCTGGCGGACGCCGCCCCCCTCACCAGCGAGCCGACCTCCACCGGCGTCGCCTCGGGGTCCTGAACGGTGCAGGCCCCTCCGGCCGAGCCCGCCGGGACACCGCTGTCCCGGCTCGCCGCCCTGCACGGCGTCGCCACCAGCTACAGCCCGTCCCCCGGCCGCACGGTCCCCGCCACGGACACCGCCGTCATCGCGGCCCTGGCCGCCCTCGGCGTCGACGCGAGCACCCCGGAGGCGTTACGCGACGCCCTCGCGTCCCGGGAGGCCGGACTGCGCGAGCGCCTGCTGCCGCCGACCGTCGTCGGCTGGGACGGCGAACCGCCCGCGGCCCTGGCCGCCCTGCCGGACGGCACCCAGCTGCGCGTCGAGACGGAGCAGGGCGAGACCCGCGCCTCGGCGGACCGTCTCCCGCCCGGCGTCCACACCCTGCACGCCACCGCCCCCGACGGCCGCACCGCCGACGTCCACCTCGTCGTGGCCCCCGCGCGGCTGCCCGCGCCGCCCGGCCGCGCCTACGGACTCCTCGTCCAGCTCTACTCCCTGCTCTCCCGGCGCTCCTGGGGCATGGGCGACCTCGGTGACCTCGCCGAGCTGAGCGCCTGGGCGGGACGCGCTCTCGGCGCCGGGTTCGTCCAGGTCAACCCGCTCCACGCGGCCGTGCCCGGCCACCCCACCGACCCCTCCCCGTACCGGCCCTCCTCCCGCCGGTTCCCCGACCCGGTGCACCTGCGCGTCGAGGACGTCCCCGAGTTCGCCCACGTGGAGAAGGACGGCGACGGCCACGAGCGGCTGCGGGCGGTGCTGCGGCGCGCCGCGCTCCTGCGCAAGGCCGTGCTGGAGGAGGGCGCCCTCATCGACCGCGACGCCGTGTGGGAGCTCAAGCGCGAAGCGCTCGAACTCGTCCGCGCGGTGCCGCTCGGACCCGGCCGGCGCGCCGCCTACTGGGACTACCTCGCCGAGGAGGGCGACGCCCTGGAGGACCACGCCACCTGGTGCGCCCTCGCGGAGGTCCACGGCCCCGACTGGCACTCCTGGCCCGCCGGGCTGCGCGACCCGCGCTCGCCCGAGACGGCCCGCGCGCGCAGTGAGCTGATGGACCGGATCGACTTCCACTCCCGGCTCGCCTGGCTCACCGACACCCAGCTCGTCGCCGCCCAGCGCACCGCCCGCGACGCCGGCATGAAGGTGGGCCTCGTCCACGACCTCGCCGTCGGGGTGCACCCGGGCGGCGCCGACGCCTGGGCCCAGCAGCGGTACTTCGCGGGCGGCATGTCGGTGGGCGCGCCGCCCGACGCGTTCAACGCCCGCGGCCAGGACTGGGGCCTGCCGCCCTGGCGCCCCGACCGCCTCGCCGAGTCCGGCTACGCCCCGTACCGCGCCCTGCTGCGCGCCCTGTTCCGCTGCGCCGGGGCGCTGCGCATCGACCACGTCATGGGGCTGTTCCGGCTCTGGTGGATCCCCCAGGGGCGGCCGCCGACCGACGGCACCTACGTCCGCTACGACGCCGAGGCCATGCTCGCCGTCCTGGTCCTGGAGGCGTCCCGCGCCGGGGCGCTGGTGATCGGCGAGGACCTCGGCACCGTGGAGCCGGGCGTGCGCGAGGCGCTTCAGGAACGCGGGGTGCTCGGCACCTCCGTGCTGTGGTTCGAGCGGGACTGGACCGGTGACGGACTGCCGCTGCCGCCCGACCGCTGGCGCGCCGACTGCCTGGCCACCGCCACCACGCACGACCTGCCGTCCACCGCCGCCCGTCTCACCGGCGAACACGTCGAACTGCGCGACAGCCTCGGCCTGCTGACCCGGCCGCTGGCCGAGGAGCGGGACGAGGCCGCGGCGGACACGGGGGAGTGGCTGACGCTGCTGGCCCGGCTCGGACTGCTCAAGGGCTGCGGCGGGGGCATCTCGACGGCGTCCGAAGAGGCCGAGATCCAGGCCGTGCACCGGTTCCTGCTGCGCACCCCGGCCCGTCTGGTCGGCGTCTGGTTGCCGGACACCGTCGGCGACCGCCGCCCGCAGAACCTGCCCGGCACCTGGGACGAGTACCCGAACTGGCGGCTGCCCGTCGCCGACGCGGCGGGCCGCCCGGTCACCCTGGAGGAACTGGCCGCCTCACCCCGTCTGCACGCCCTGCTCGACGTCCTGCGCCCGCACCCGCCGAGCCCCGCAGGGCTGCCCCCGCACGGCCCCTGAATCCTCCGTACGGCACCCCGGGCGCGCGGCCCTCCCGGGCGTTCGCTACGTTTGCACCGTGGACAACAAGAACGCCCTGCGCGCCGGCACGCTGGCCGCCGGCACGACGCTGATGATGCTGCTGATGTCGTCCCCCTCGGTCGCGCTGATCCGCGACGACGGCGACGACCCCGGCACCGGCCTGAGCGTGATCGAGACGATCGGCCTCTACGTGGTGGCGCCGCTCGTGCTCTTCGTGGTCATCGCCGGCCTGGTGATGGTCCTCGACAAGTCCCACAAGCAGCAGAAGCAGGGCTGAGCGGCCGGATCCGGCCCCTTTCGCACGCTTCACGTCCGCCGGGGGAGTCCGCGCACCTACGGGTGCGCGGAC
>NZ_JBHWHV010000012.1:0-190665 GCF_042732375.1 Streptomyces sp. NPDC059785 | reverse complement strand
GAACCAACGTTCCCCGGACCCCCGTCCGCATGCCGTGGCGGCTACTTCAGGCGCTCCACCGCGGCCGCCACCCGCTCGTCACTCGCCGTCAGCGCCACCCGCACGAACCGCTCGCCCGCCGAACCGTAGAAGTCGCCGGGGGCGACCAGGATGCCGCGCTCGGCGAGATGCGACACGGTGTCCCAGCAGGACTCGTCCCGCGTCGCCCACAGGTACAGGCTCGCCTCGCTGTGCTCGATGCGGAAGCCGTGGCCGAGGAGGGCCTCGCGCAGCAGCGTGCGGCGGGCCGCGTAGCGCTCGCGCTGCTCGCGCACGTGGGTGTCGTCGCCGAGCGCGGCCACCACGGCCGCCTGGGTCGGCGCGGACGTCATCATCCCGCCGTGCTTGCGGATCTCGAGCAGCGGACCCAGCACCTCCGGATCACCGGCCAGGAACGCCGCCCGGTAGCCCGCCAGGTTCGACCGCTTCGACAGCGAGTGGACCGACACGATCCCCTCGTACGAGCCGCCGCACACGTCCGGGTGCAGCACCGAGACCGGGCCGGCCTCCCAGCCCAGCTCGATGTAGCACTCGTCGGAGAGCAGCAGGACGCCGTGCTGCCGCGCCCACGCGACGATCCGGGTGAGCTCCTCCTTCGACAGCACGCGGCCGGTCGGGTTCGACGGCGAGTTCAGCCAGAGCAGCTTGAGACCGGCGGGGTCGAGGTCGGTCGGGTCGTCGTAGGCCACGTGTTCCGCGCGGGCCAGCCGGGCGCCGACCTCGTACGTCGGGTACGCCAGTCGGGGGTAGGCGACCCTGTCGCCGGGGCCGAGGCCGAGCTGGGTCGGCAGCCAGGCCACCAGCTCCTTGGAGCCCACCACCGGCAGCACGTGCCGGTGGGTGACGCCGCGCGCCCCGAGGCGCCGCTCCACCCAGCCGGTCAGGGCGTCGCGCAGTTCGGGCGTGCCCCAGACCGTCGGATAGCCCGGCGAGTCGGCCGCCGCGACCAGCGCCTTCTGGATCAGGTCAGGCACCGGGTCGACCGGGGTGCCGACGGACAGGTCGACGATGCCGCCCGGGTGAGCGGCGGCCGTCGCCTTGTAGGGCTCCAGCTTGTCCCAGGGGAAGGTGGGGAGCCGGTCGGAGACTGCGGACACGGGTTCGGGCTCACTTTCTCGTGCGGACGACGCGGCTGGGCGCCGTACCCACGGCACTTACGGCTGGTGCTGACGGCTCGCGCCGTACGCGACGGCGGCTCGCGCCGGACGTACGGGGCGGCTCGCGCGCCAAACGCCTCGGTCCCGCACGGCGCGGGGCCGTGCGGGACCGAGGCGGCGCGGATCCGGGCCGCTTACTGGTTCTGCGGCGGCAGCGCTGCGACGAAGGGGTGGTCGCGCTCGATCAGGCCCAGCTTGCTGGCGCCACCGGGCGAGCCGAGCTCGTCGAAGAACTCCACGTTCGCCTTGTAGTAGTCCTTCCACTCTTCCGGAGTGTCGTCCTCGTAGAAGATCGCCTCGACCGGGCACACCGGCTCACAGGCTCCGCAGTCGACGCATTCGTCCGGGTGGATGTACAAGGACCGCTGGCCCTCGTAGATGCAGTCGACCGGGCACTCCTCGATGCACGCCTTGTCCTTGACGTCGACACAAGGCTGCGCGATGACGTAGGTCACGCTGTCGTTCCTCCTCGATAGGGCGCTGGCGGGCCTCCTCAGGCTCCGCCGCCTGGCGCGCGGGAGCGCGGCGTCGTCGATGCCCGCACCTAGTATCTCCGTTCTTGGGCATGATCCGAACAGGAGGGGTGAACTGACCTGTGGAAATCTCCGCGGCCGGGCGCCTTGAGGTCCGCATCACCGCCGCTGACGTGGGCAAACGCGTCTCTGTACGACGGGTGAACGAAGATGGGGACACGGCAGAGAAGTTCACCGACACGGTGGGTGTTCTCACATCATGGGACGACGGTGTGCTGCTGATCACACGGCGCGGCGGCGAACGCGTCCCGATTCCGGAAACCACGCTGGTCGCGGGCAAGGTCGTACCGTCCGCCCCGGCGCGCAGGCGGGGCCCCGCGGCCTCGTACGAGGAACTGGCGCGGGTCGCGGCGCGGGCCTGGCAGCCGGTGGAGAGCGAGCGGCTCGGCGCCTGGGAGCTGCGGGCCGCCTCCGGGTACACCAAGCGCGCCAACTCCGCGCTGCCGCTCGGCGATCCCGGTCTGCCGCTGGACGCCGCGCTCGCCGCCGTCCGCGACTGGTACGCCGCCCGGGACCTGCCGGCCCGGATACAGACCGCCACCGGCGCCGAGGGCACTCAGGAACTCCTCTGCGCGGAGCTGGCGGAACGCGGCTGGACGCGTGAGGTGACGGCGGGGCTGTGGACCGGCGCGCTGGCCCCGGTCGCCGACCGGGAGACGGCCGCCGAGGTGCGGCTCGACCGGCACGCGGACCGGGCGTGGCTCGACCGGTACCAGCGCAAGGGGCTGAGCGAGGTGGCGCTGCGGGTGCTCGGCAGTGGGCCGTCCGTGTGGTTCGCGACCGTCCCGGGTGCCGACGGCGCGGCGCCGGCCGCGATCGGGCGGTGCGTGGTGGACGGGCGGTGGGCCGGATTCGCGGCCGTCGAGGTCGACCCCGCGTACCGCCGGCGGGGGCTCGCGAAGGACGTGATGGCCGCGCTGGCCGGGCGGGCCCTGGCGGAGGGCGCCTCGGCGGCCTGGCTCCAGGTGGAGGCGGACAACGCCGGGGCGCGTGCCCTGTACACGGGCCTGGGCTTCGAGGCCCACCACGCCTACCACCACTACCGGGCACCGGAGGCGGCCGGGGCGTCCGGCGGGCATCCCGGTACGGGCGCCGCCGCTTCGGGGCCGGTGTGAGCGGGGGCGAGGGCGCCCTGCGCGGGCCCGAGCCGCCGGAGTCCGGGCGGGCCGCGGAGGTGCGGCGGCGGTTCGCCGAGGAGGCGCGCTCCGAGCGGCCCGATCTGGCGCTCCTGTGCCTGCTGGTCGGGGCGGCGGCCGACCGGGACCTCGACGAGGCCGGGACGGACGCCGCGCAGATCGAGCTGGACCGGCTGGCCGGGCAGCTTCCGTTCCGGCCCGGCGGTCCGCGGTCCTGGGCCACCGCGCTGGCCGAACTGCTCGGCGGCCGCTGCGGGTTCCGCGGTACGCCCGCCGCCTACCAGCGCCTCGAGTCGTCGCTGCTGCACGAGGTGCTGCTGCGGCGGCGCGGGCTGCCGATCCTGCTGTCCGTGGTGTGGATGGAGGTCGCGCGCCGGGCCGGGGCACCGGTGTACGGGGTCGCGCTGCCCGGGCACTTCGTGGTGGGCTTCGGCCCGCCCGGTGACCAGGTCCTGGCCGACCCCTTCGACGGCGGCCGGGTGCTCACCGGTCCCGACGCCGAACTGCTCGTCGCGGGCGCGACCGGCGCGCCGCTCGACCCGTCGATGCTCACGCCCGCCGACCCGCTCGACGTGGTACTGCGGATCCTGAACAACATCCGCGCCTGGGCCGCCGCCCGGCCCGAACGCTCCGACGTCGCCCTGTGGGCGATCGAACTGTCCCTGCTGCTGCCCTCGCACCCCGCGCGGCTGCGCTACGAGCGGGCCCAGTTGCTCGTCCAGCGCGGCGACTTCCGGACGGGCGCCGCGGAACTGGACGCGTACGCGGAGGTGGTGGCCGCCGTGGACGAACCGGCGGCCGACCGGGTGCGCAGGCAGGCCCGCGCCGCCCGGGCACTGCTCAACTGACCTGCGCGCACGGCGGGGACAGGCAGGGCGGGACCGCGGCCGGCCCGTCCCACGGCTACAGCCAGCCCTTCTCTCGGGCCGTGCGGACCGCCTCCGCGCGGTTGCGGACGGCCAGCTTCTGGATCGCCGTGGACAGGTAGTTGCGGACGGTGCCCTGGGACAGGTGCAGGGCACCGGCGAGTTCGGCGTTCGTGGCGCCGTCCGCCGCCGCTCGCAGGATCTCGCGCTCGCGGTCGGTCAGCGGGTTCGCCCCCTCCGCGAGGGCCGCGGCGGCGAGCGTCGGGTCGATCACCCGCTCCCCGGCGAGCACCGCGCGCACCGCGGCCGCGAGCTGGGCCGCGGGCGCGTCCTTCACCAGGAAGGCGTCGGCCCCCGACTCCATGGCGCTGCGCAGATAGCCGGGACGCCCGAAGGTGGTCAGCACGACCAGCTTGACGGCCGGGAACTCCCGGTGCACCAGGGCCGCCGCCTCGATGCCCGTGGCACCCGGCATCTCGATGTCGAGGAGCGCCACGTCCACGTCGTGCGCGCGGACCGCGTCCAGCACCTCGTCGCCGCGCGCCACCTGGGCGACGACCTCGATGTCCGGCTCCAGGCCGAGGAGCGCGGCCAGGGCCTCCCGGACCATCGACTGGTCCTCGGCGAGCAGGACCTTGATCGTACGGCTCATGAGCCGGATCCTACGGTGTCACCGGCGGCCCCGGCGGCCCCGCCGAGGTGGTTGGATGCCCCCGCCGGACCGGAGCCGATACGGTCGGACGCACCCGCCGGGCCGGAGCCGAAACGGTCGGACGCCTCCCCCGGACCGGAGCCCGAACCGCCGGACGCCCCCGCCGGACCGGCCACGGGCACCCGGGCGACCAGCCGGAAGCCGTGCCGCGTCCGGTCCGCCTCCAGTGATCCGCCCGCCTTCGCCAGCCGCTCCGCCAGTCCCGTCAGACCGTTCCCCGGGCCCTTGCCCGTGCCGCCGGATCCGTCGTCCTCCACGGTCAGTTCGAGGATGTCGCCCGCCAGGGTCGGCCGGCGCGCGAGCCCCACCGTGCAGCGCCGGGCCCCGCTGTGCCGGACGACGTTGGTGACCGCCTCGCGCAGCGCCCAGGCCAGCGCCGACTCGCTCTCCTCGGCGACCGCACCGGGGTCGGGTCCGGGCGGCAGGTCCGCGGCGACCCCGGCGGCGGTCAGCGCGACCTGGGCGCCCGCCAGTTCGCCGGAGAGGCGGGGCCGCCGGTAGCCGGTGACCGCCTCCCGGACGTCGACCAGGGCCTGGCGGCTGACGCTCTCGATGTCGGCGACCTGCTGGGCCGCCTTGTCCGGGTGCCCGGGAAGCATCCGGCCCGCCAGCTCGCTCTTGAGGGTGATCAGCGACAGCGAGTGCCCCAGCAGGTCGTGCAGGTCCCGGGCCAGCCGCAGCCGCTCCTCGTTCGCGGCGAGCTGGGCGACGGTGGCCCGCGCCCTGCGCAACTCGACCGTCGTCCGCACCAGTTGCCGCACGCCCGTCATCGCGAACCCGCCGAGCAGCGCCGGGATCGCCAGGTCCGCGTCCGGGCCCCGGTCGTAGCGCAGCCCTATGAGCAGCATCAGGACCGTGGCCGCCGGGATCGTCCACCGGGCGGCGCGCATCGGCAGCGTCGCCCCGCAGGAGACGGCGACGTAGACGAACAGCACCAGCCAGTCCGCGCCGAGGGTCAGCGAGAGCGCGGTGGCGAGCGCGGCCAGCGCGGCCAGCACACCGACGACCAGACGGGGCGAGAACGGCTTGGCCGTGTGCCGGAAGACGAGGCCGAAATAGACGGCGACGAAGGCCACCAGCCCGGCCCAGCCGCACACGGTGCCGGCCGGGGTGTGGCCGCCGGACACCAGGTCGTGCAGCGGGGCGCCGAGGAAGACCAGCCAGATGCCGATCCACAGCAGCTTGCGCAGCGCCTCGCGGCGGTTGGCGGGCGGCCGGCCCGGCTGCACCGGCCCGCGCTCGTCGGCCTCGGTCATCGCGCTCACGCCTTCAGCGTGTCCTTCCGGTAGAGCCAGGCCGCGCCGCCAACGAACAGGACGAAGGAGACGGCGAGGACGGCGAGATCCTTGGCGTGCGGGGCGTCACCCAGCTCGATGGCCTGTCCGAGAGCAGCGTACGCGTGCGTGGGCAGCCAGTCGGCGATGTCCTGGAGCCAGCCGGGGAACGTCGTCGTCGGCATCCACAGGCCGCCGAGCATCGACAGACCGAAGTACACGATCATCGTGATCGGGCGGACGGCGTCGCCGCTCGCGAGATAGCCGATGGCCACGCCGAGCGCGGCGAAGACCAGGCTGCCGGCCCATATCGCGCCGGTGAGCGCCAGCCACTGCCAGGCGTCGAGCCGGACGTCCTTGACGGCCGCGGCGACCACGAACACGATCACGATGGACGGCAGGCTGATCACGGCGGCGCTCGCCGTCTTGGCCAGCACATAGCCGCGGCCCGGCAGTGGGGTCAGCCGCAACTGCCGCACCCAGCCGCTCTCCCGCTCCTTCGCTATCCGCTCGCTGTTGCCCATCAGGACGGCGGTCAGAGCGCCGAAGGAGGCCATGGAGACCATGAAGAAGGTCGGCAGGGTGAGCCCGGTGCCGTCCACCATGGCCGTGCCGTCCTGGCCGCCGGCGATGATCAGGAACAGGGCGGAGGGGTAGATCACCGAGAAGAACAGGAACTTGCGGTTGCGCAGGGCCCGGGTGATCTCCAGCTTGACCAGGCTGTTCACTTCGCCTTCGCCTCCTCGGCCGCGGTGATGGCCACGAACGCCTGCTCCAGGCCGAGTCCGGCCACTTCGAGATTGCGGGGGAAGACACCGAGTCCGTAGAGCGCGTGCACGGTGGCGTCCGCGTCGGACGACTTCAGGCGGAACGTACGGCCCGACACGTCCATCGATGTGAGGAACGGCAGCGTGCGCAGCGCGGCCTCGTCGACCGCCCCGGACCGGTCGTCCGGCAGCTCGAAGGAGATCCGGCGGGCGCCCGCCTTAGCCTTGATCTCGGCGGCGGTGCCGTCGGCCAGCAGCCGGCCCCGGTGCAGCACCAGCACCCGGTCCGCCACCGCGTCCGCCTCCTCCAGGTAGTGCGTGGCGAACAGGACCGTACGGCCCTGGTCCGCCTGCTCGCGGATGGTGGACCAGAACGCCTGGCGGGCGGAGACGTCCATGCCGGTCGTCGGCTCGTCCAGGACGATCAGATCGCTCGCTCCGGCGGTGGCGAGCGCGAAGCGGACGCGCTGCTCCTGCCCGCCCGAGAGCTTGTTGACCTTGCGGTCGGCAAGCTGCGTCAGGCCCGCGCGGGCGAGCACGTCCGTGACCCCGTACGGCTTCGGGTGCAGGGCGCAGGCCAGCTTCACCAGCTCGGCGACCGTCACCTCGTCCATCAGGCCGCCGCTCTGGAGCATGGCGCCCACCCGGCCGCCGACGACGGCCTCGCGCGGGCCGGTGCCGAATATCCGGACCGTGCCGCTGTCGGCGTGCTTGAGGCCGAGCAGCAGGTCGAGGGTGGTCGACTTGCCCGCGCCGTTCGGGCCGAGGAGGGCGACGGTTTCGCCCGGGTGCAGCTCGAGCGTGAGCCCGTCGACGGCCCGCACTCCCCCGTAGCTCTTGTTCACCTGATGGAAGGCGACCACCGGAGTGGTGATCGAAGTGGTGGCCGCCGCAGTCGTCTTCATGCGATCCATCGTGGCCGCGGCGGGGGTGCCCGCGGCAGTGCGAGGTGTCCTCAATACCGGATGACAGATGTCATGCGGTATTGAGAACGTCCTAGTGCCCCGGCAGGCAACGTTTGCCCGTCGAGGAGCGGCGTTCGGTGCGTGCTCTCGGCGTGCCGGGCGCAAGCCCTCGTACTGGACGTACTTGGGTTTGTGCCCGGTGCGGCGAGAGTGCGTGCCGGGCGTCGCGACGGGGCGAACGTTGCCTGTTGGGGCACTAGCTCGGGTTCGTGTCGATCACCGCGATGCGGTCCGCCGCGCTGGTGGACAGCAGGGCCGGGCGGAGTGCGCTGATCACGTCCTCCACCGTGACGGCCGTCTTCTTGCCGGTCCCCCGGGTGACCAGGACGCCGTCGAAGGTGTTGCCGTAGAGCTGCTTCAGCGCCGTCTTGTCGTAGTACTCGACGAGCTTGCCGTCCTGCGCCTTGACGCCGAGGAACTTCCACAGGGAGTTCTGCGGGCTGAACGACACCGCGTGCAGGTCGTCGGTCTTGACCGTGACGTTCGCGGACATGGCGGGCTGGGCGAACTTCTTCATCATCCGGTCGACCTCGGCCTTGGCCACCGTCGGTTCCTTGGTGACCGTCGGCACCTTCACCGGGGTGGACGAGCCGGTCTCCACCTGGGTCCGGTACGCGTTCTCCACGGCCTGGGTGGACGACGCCGCGTCGATGCCCTTGCCCGTCTTGCCGTACACGGCGACGGCCTTGCCGGACTCGAACTTGATGGTGCCGTCGCTCGCCGAACCGGAGCCGCCCGCGGCGCGCTCCAGCGCGGCCTGCAACTTCTCCTCGTCCACCGGCATCACGGGCTCGACCACGCGCTTCTGCCCGAACAGCGAGCCGATCACGGAGACCGGGTTGTAGTCGCTGGTCGCGGCCGCGCTGACGGTGGCCTTGCTGTCGAGCTGGAGCCCCGACTGGTCCGGCTTCAGCGACACGGTGTCGCCGTCGACCGAGAGCTGGAGCGCCTTGTTGGTGCGCTCGCCGAAGGCGTTGTCGAGCTTCTTGACGGCGTCGTCGCGGGTGCCGCCGCCGATGTCCACGCCGAGCACGGTGGTGCCCTTGGGCACGTCCGAGCGGTTCATCAGCAGTCCGGCACCGTAGGCGACACCGCCTATGGCCACCAGGCCGACGGCGAGGAGCACCAGCTTGCTGCGCCCCTTCTTCTTGGCCGGCTTGGCGGACTTCGCGGCGGCCGGGGCCGGGGCCGGTTCGGGCGCCTTCGGGGTGTGCGGCACCGGTCCGTCGGTGGGCCCGCCCGGCGGGAACGGCGAGCTCTGGCCGCCCGGTACGACGGGGATGCCGCTGGTGACGGTGTGGCCGGAGACGTTGTCGTTCGCGCCGTAGCCGTGGCCGTCCGGCTCGGGGACCTGCCGCTGCGGGGTGAGGATCGCGGTGTCGTCGCTGAGGCCGCCGCCGGGGACTCCCGGAATTCCGGGGACTCCCGGGCCGGTGGGGGTCGCGCCGGGACCACCGGGAGGCAGCCCCTGGCCGCCCTGGGACGGACCGGGGGTGCGCGAGCCCGCGCCGGGCGGCATCATCGGGCCGTCGCCGGTGACCGGGCCGCCGGTCGGTCCCGCCGGACCGCCCTGGCCGTTCTGGCCGTTCGCGTCGAAGTACGGCAGGGAGTCGCGGCCCGTGCCGTCGCCGCCGGCCGCCGCGGACGGCTGCGAGCCGGTGCCGCCGAGAGCGCCGGAGACGTCGAAGGAGCCGGTGCCGCCGCCATGGCCGGGAGCCACGGGACCGGCGCCGGTGGCACCGGGGAGCCCGGCGCCGTTCGTGCCGCCGGGGCGTCCGCCGGCCGTGCCGGGGCGCGGGCCGCCCATCGGACCGGCCTGGCCCGCGGGCCTGCCCGTGCTCTGGGCGGGCCCGCCGGTGTCGGCCGGGCGTGAACCGCCCGGCAGTCCGGCGCCGTTGGTGCCGCCGCCCGCACCGCCCTTCGGCGTGGCCTTGCGCGGCGCGAACCAGTCGCTCGTCTTCTCCTTCTTCTCCTCGGCGGGTGCCGGGGGCTCGGCGGCGTCGGCCGCGGGAGCCTGAGGAGCGGACGCGGGCAGGCGCATGGAGCCCGTCGTCTCGGCAACGGCGCCCGTGCCGTCCGTGCTGTCGGCGGACGCGTCGGCGTCCGCCATCGGCGTGCGCACGACCACCGGCGGGATCGGCCGGGACCCGGGGATGTTGATCCGGATCCGGGTCGTCAGCGTGGTCTCGGTCTTGCGTTCCTCCGGCTGCGTGGCCGAACGGCCCGCGTCGGCGGCGGCGTCGGAAGCCGCGGGGGTGCCGTACGGCGGCGTCCCCGACGGGTACGCGGCTCCACCGCGCCCGTTGGGCCCGGAGGACGAACTGTCAGTTTCACGACTCAAGGCAGGTTCTCCCGGTTGGCTCCGCCGCCCGTTTACTCGACCTCAACTCGGGCAGCTCGGCGGCGCGCACCACCATACTGGCCGCGTCCGGCACGCAACTCGCGCCCGCGGGGGAAACCCCCACGGGACCCGCACCTCGCCGATACGGCGAAGTGGTACGTCACTTGCCAAGTCGGACGTCATGCCCGTTCGGTTGCCGCCCGAAGCCAAGGGTGGCGCACATCACACCCACAACCATCCCGCCGAGCAGGAAAAGGTTGGAGCCGAGTCCCGCGGCGAAGAGGAAGTCGCCCTCGGGGCGGGTGGTGGTGAGCAGGACGACCGCGATCATCCAGCCGAGGGCCGGCGCGACGGCGCCCGCCCGGTTGCCCAGGGCGCGTGCGCCGCCGAGGAAGCAGCCGGCCGCGCCCGCGAGCGCGAGCAGCAGGCCGCCCGGGAACCAGGCGCCCTGGAGGAGCGCCCCGGCCAGCCCAGTGAGGGCGCCCAGCAGGGCCAGGCCGATCCCCGCGGCGATCTTCCCTGCCGAGGGCTTCGGCAGGGGCTGTGCGAGTGCGCTGCCGCGCTGGCCTGTCGTGCTCATCAGGCGTTCGCCCTTCCCGAGGGTGCCGCGGCGATGCCCGCGAAGAGGTCCGTCTCCATGCCCGTCATGCTGCCGGACGGGCCGCGGTCGCCGCGCACCAGCTCGTAGTACTCCGTCGGGAACAGCGGCTGCGCCAGCTCGTTCGAGAGGGCGAACCACGGTTCCGCGACCTCGATCTGGGTGGCGTGCGCCCTCATCGCCGCGGCCTTTGCTGCCGCGAAAGCCGAGCCGTCGACCGCCGTGGTGACGGTCGTGTCGTCGACCACGCCCGGTACGTCGCCGACCTCGGCGGACTTGACGAAAGGGAGGTCCGGAAGGGCTCCGCGCAGGTCCGCGAAGGCCGCTTCGGCCACCGAGCGCGGTACGCGGTTCCAGTACACCTTGGCAATGCGCCAGGGCTCCCCGAGGTCCGGACGGAAGGCGGGGTCGGCGGCCAGGTCGGCCGCGCGCATGGCCACGCGGTGGGTCTGGATGTGGTCGGGGTGGCCGTAGCCGCCGTCCGGGTCGTAGGTGACCAGGACCTGGGGGCGGATCTCGCGGACCACCGCGACCAGGTGCGCCGCGGCCTCGTCGACGTCCGCCCGCCAGAAGCAGCGCGGGTCGTCGTTGTCCGGGCCGCCCATCATCCCGGAGTCCCGGTAGCGGGTGTCGCCGCCGAGGCGGCGGTGGTCCGTCACGCCCAGCTCGCGCATCGCCGCGTCCAGCTCCGCGAGGCGGTGGCTCCCGAGGGCGTCGCCCGTCAGGTGCGCGAGTCCGGGCGGGATGACCTCGCCCCCTTCGCCGAGGGTGCAGGTCACCAGCGTCACCTGGGCGCCCTCGGCCGCGTACCTGGCCATGGTGGCGCCGTTGTTGATCGACTCGTCGTCCGGGTGCGCGTGCACCAGGAGAAGACGCCGGTCGGGGGGTTCGGTCATGGGTCCACCCTACGAGGGCGCCGTCCGCGGCAGGACGGCGAGTTCAGGAGCCGGCTTACGCCGAGCCGTCGTCCCTGTAGCGGGGCAGGCCGTCCGTCGGAATCGTCCAGTCACCGATGGTGACGTCCTCGCCGTAGACGAAGTCCTTGCGGGTGGCGTAGCGGGGACCGTCCGGGGTCGGGTGGATGTCGGTGAAGACGGCGCCTGCGCCGGTGCGGGGGTCGAAGACCGCGTAGACGGGGACACCGAGCAGTGGATAGTCGCGCACTTTGCCGACCCAGTCGTTGTCCGGATTGGAGCGGGAGACGACCTCGATGGCGGCGATGAGCATCCGGGGATCGATGGATCCATCGGTGTCCATGTCCTCTTCGCTGATCACCATGACATCAGGGCGACGCATGACGCCCGCGGGCTCGTCTTCCACATCGGGCTCACCCGTGTGGGCCACGATCTCCTCCGGCATCACCTTTTCCAGGCGCTTACGGAGCCGCAGGGTCGTCAGCTCGTGCCGACCACTGGGCGACATCATGTCGTGGACGATCCCTTCCTTGGTGATCTCGAATCTGCCCGGCAGCGTGTCGTCCGTGGAGTGGACGAAATCGCGCATGGCCCGGTAGAGACGCGCGGCACCCCGCTCCGCGTTGCCCGGTACGACGGTCATGGCGCTCGCTCCTCGTCGTCTGTGCCCAGGGGCAAGGATCGTCACGTTCATGCTAGGCGCCCTTCGTGGGGTCGGTTCGGCAGTCGCGGCACAGGCGGGTCCCAGCCGAACGGAAGCCGCGGTCGCAGCCGTCGCAGTTGCGCATCTCGTGGATTGCGGGTGGCGGGGCGGCCGGGGCGCGGAACGGGGGCGGCGGTGGCAGCCGGGCCGCGAGGCGGTGGGCCAGGAGGGCGGCGGGGCGGCGCAGGCCCTCCGGGGGCAGATCGGCGGTCAGCGCGTGACGTACGGCGGTGGCGCTGACGTCTCGCTCCAGCCAGGCCGCGACACCGGGGGCCAGGTGATCGGTGTCGCAGGAGGACAGGAGCAGGCGGGAGTCATGGCGGCGCAGGCCGGAGAGGAGGTCCGTGGCGGCCTGGAGGAGGTCGGGGGCCGGACACGCGGGTTGCGGTACGGCGGGGAGCGGCTTGCGGGGGCCGCGCTTCTCGCGCTTCGGCGGCGCGTGTGCATGGTCGCGTGGTGTCCCCTCCCTCGCTCGCTCAAGGGTCGCGGAGCGCGGCGCGTCGGCGCGCCGCCCGGCCGCGCCCGGCTGGTTGCACGAGACCGTGCGGGTGACGATCCGGCCGCCGGGGACGCGTTCGCGCGTACGGCGCAGATAGCCGTGGGCCTCCAGCTCACGCAGGGCGGCGGCGATCCGGGTGGCTCCCTCCGGGAAGCGGGCCGCGAGGGTCTTGATGTCGACGCGGGCGCCCTTGGGCAGCGACTGGAGGTGGACGCCGAGCCCGATCGCGAGCAGCGACAGCTCGTGGTGCTGGGCGAGGTGGTTGCCGACCACTGTGAAGCGGGTGGTGTGGCGGGTGTTGTCGTGGGCGAGTCCGCCGGGGCGGGGATGCCCGTTCGGGGGCTTGTTGCCCGCGATACGGGACTCGGCGCGCGGGGGCGCGCTAGGGTTCTGGTTACCCATCGGGAAGTCCTTACCTTCCTCGGTGGTCAGGCCCTCGCACTGGGATGCCAGTCCCGGCGGGGGCCGTCGCATGTCTGCGGCTGTGTGGTGCGGTTGCGCTGAGCGTAGAGCCGCGGAGGGCCGTGAAATCCAGCTGAGCCCCGGATGTTCACCCGCCCGAGTGAGCACGGCCTGTGGCGTGGACCGCGGGCGGGAGGGGTGGGGTTCGGCAGGGTGCTTTCCCCCTTGCGTTCTTGTGTTCTTCAGCCGCCGCGCTCACCGGAACGCGTGGGGGCGGGTTCCGGTGACGACAACGCCAGTTCGGCCCAGACGATCTTGCGTGGGCAGGGCCCGTCGGCGACCCCCCAGCGGTCGGCGAGGGCCTCCACGAGCAGCAGGCCACGGCCGGACTCGGCGTCGGGCCCGGGCTCGCCCGCCGCCGGCTTCCGGTCGCCGCGCGCGTCGGTGATCTCGATGCGCAGGGTGCGGCCGACCACGCGGAGCGTGAGACGGAAGCTGCGGCCGGGCAGCCGGCCGTGCGTCGCGGCGTTCGCCGCCAGCTCCGCCACGACGTGGGACGCCCCCTCGCACGGGAGCCCCCAGCTCCGGAGCTGATCGGCCGCGAGCAGCCGGGCGAGGCGGGCACCGCGCGGGGTGGCCGAGAGCAGCACGCTGAAGTGGTGTGCGAGCTGGTCGAGTTGCGGCCCTGCCTGGGCGAAATCCTGGTTCACGTCACCCAGCGTGGCCGACGCGACATACCGTTACGGGTAATCGCGGTGTTGCGTAGTGTCACTGTCCGGTGCTGTCCGGACTGTCGGAGCGGTTGGTCCGGGTGAGGCGTGGCGATACGCGACGGCACTACGGAGGAGCGCGCATGTCGGTTGACGCGGAAGCCGCACGACTTGAGAGCGGCGCGGAGGGGCCGGACGAGCCGGGGTGGGAGGTGGACCCGGACGACGACTGGGCGCTCGCCGTGGTGACCACCGTCGGGCGGCAGTTGAAGCTGCGGAGGGAGGCCTCGGGGATGCGGGCCGCCGACTTCGCCGTGGCGGCCGGGTACGGCGAGGATCTCGTCTACAAGATCGAGAGCGGGAAGCGGATCCCCCGGCCCGAGTACCTGGACAGGGCGGACGAGGTACTGGGCGCCGACGGGCTCCTCGCGGCCATGAAGGAGGACGTCAAGAAGGTCCGGTATCCGAAGAAGGTGCGGGATCTTGCTCAGATGGAGGCGCGGGCGGTTGAGATCGGCGTGTACGTCTGCCACAGCATCAGTGGTCTGTTGCAGACGGCCGAACACGCCAAGGCGGCGTTCGAATCACGACAGCCTTCGTACTCACGGCAGGAAGTGGAGCGGATGGTGGCCGCCCGTGTGGCCCGGCAGGCCATCTTCGAGAAGGAACCGGCCCCGGCGCTCGGCTTTGTGCTGGAAGAAGGGCCGCTGCGCCGCCCCCTCGGGGGCAGAATGGTATGGCGAGCACAGCTCGAACACTTGCTTGCGGTGAGCGAGTTGCGCAACGTCACGCTTCAGGTGATGCCGACGCACTGCGAAGTGCATCCAGGCTTGGATGGCAAGATCGAGTTGCTGAAGTTCGAGGACGGCACCGCGGTGGGGCGAGCCGAGGGCGCGTTCAACGGCCGACCGACCTCGGAGCCAAGGCAGCTCCGCATCCTGGAACTGCGGTATGGCACCATCCGGGCGCAGGCCCTCCCACCCCGGGAGTCGTTGGCCTTCATCGAGCAATTGCTGGGGGAAACATGATCCGCAAGGCCGCCGCCGGGAATGCCGCGGACCTCGCCTGGTTCAAGAGCAGTTACAGCGACGGCAACGAGGGCGACTCGTGCGTGGAGATCGCCACGCAGCCCGGCACCGTCCACGTCCGTGACTCCAAGAACCCCCTGGGCCCCCGCCTGGCCATCACCCCCTCCGCATGGGCGGACTTCCTCCCATACGCCTCCGAGGGGGCGTGACGGCCCGGCGGAACGGCCTGGCGCGGGTCAGAACTTGATGCTGCCGATCATGCCCGCGATGTTGTTGGTCAGCTCGTTGATCGTCGGGGCGATCGTCGAGGAGGCGAGATAGAAGCCCAGCAGGACGCATACGAGGGCATGGACGGCCTTCAGTCCTGATTTCTTCACCAGGATGAAGACGATGATCGCCAGCAGCACCACCGCCGAAATCGAGAGTGCCACGGCGGCTCACCTCCAAAGATCCCAGGGACATGGGGGGTCGGACTCGGGGGACAGCAATTCCTTACAGCAGCCAGCGGGGTTCATACCCACACAGCGCTAGTGATCATAACTATCCGTACGCGCGCATCGATCGGCGCACGGCCGCACAAGGGGGCGCATGGCCAATATGGTCGGGGCATGAAGACCGAGCCCTCAGAGCCCCCTTCCTTCCCGCGACTCCAGGCGCGCACCCAGCGGTTCACACTCGGCGCACCCCGTGCGTTCACCGTGTCGCCGGACGGCGGCCGAGTCGTCTTTCTGCGCTCCCGTTCCGGCACGGACCGGGCGAACGTGCTGTGGGTCCTCGACGTCGGCAGCGGTGAGGAGCGGGTCGCCGCCGACCCGCCGGCCCTGCTCAAAGGCGCCGCCGAGCGGCTGTCCGCCGAGGAGCGGGCGCGGCGCGAGCGCAGCCGCGAGGGCGGTGCCGGGATCGTCGCGTACGCCACCGACAGCGCCGTCGAGTTGGCCTCCTTCGCGTTGTCGGGGCGGCTCTTCGCGGCCGAGCTGCGCGTCGGCACCGCACGTGAACTGCGCGTTCCCGGACCCGTGATCGACCCGCGGCCGTCCCCCGACGGGCGGCTGATCGCGTACGTCAGCGGGGGCGCCCTGCGGGTCGTGGGGGCCGAGGGCGCGGACGACCGGGTGCTCGCGGAGCCCGAGTCGGAGACGGTCACGTACGGGCTCGCCGAGTTCATCGCGGCCGAGGAGATGGGGCGTTCGCGCGGGTTCTGGTGGTCGCCGGAGGCAGACCGGCTGCTGGTCGCCCGGGTCGACGACGCGCCGGTGCGGCGCTGGTGGATCGCCGATCCCGCCCATCCCGACCGGGCTCCGCAGCAGGTCGCGTATCCGGCGGCGGGCACCGAGAACGCGGACGTCCGGCTCTTCGTCATGGGGCTGGACGGGCAGCGCGCGGAGGTGCTCTGGGACCGGGAGCGGTACCCGTACGTGGCGCATGTGCACTGGTCAGCGGCTGGTGCGCCGCTCGTCCTGGTGCAGGCGCGTGATCAGCGCAGCCAGCTTTTCCTGGCGGTGGATCCGGTCACCGGGGCGACCCGGATGGTGCACGCCGATGAAGATCCACATTGGCTTGATCTTTTCCCTGGTGTGCCGTGCTGGAGTCCGGGCGGACAGCTCGTACGGATCGCCGACGAGGGCGGTGCGCGGGTGCTCGCCTTCGGGGAACGTCCGCTGACCGGACCGCAGTTGCAGCTGCGTGCCGTGCTGGACGTCTCGGACGACGACG
Source organism: Streptomyces sp. NPDC059785 (assembly GCF_042732375.1). Lineage (NCBI taxonomy): Bacteria > Bacillati > Actinomycetota > Actinomycetes > Kitasatosporales > Streptomycetaceae > Streptomyces > Streptomyces sp. NPDC059785. The sequence continues at coordinate 174,308 of NZ_JBHWHV010000012.1, read as the reverse complement.
TGCTGGTCTCGGCGTCCGCGGGCGAGGGTGCCGCGTCCCCGGAGACCGGCGAGATCCACGTGTACCGGGTCAACGAGCTGGGTGTGGAGCGGATCTCGCAGGAGCCGGGGGTGCACTCGGCGGTCCGGGGCGGCGGGGTGACCGTGCTCGTGTCGTCCGTACCGGACAAACCGGGCGCCGACGTGCAGGTGCTGCGCGACGGCAAGCGCGTCGGGACCGTGGCCTCTTATGCGGAACATCCCGGTCTGTCCCCGCGCGTGACGCTCACCGAGGGGGGCGCACGGCGAATTCCATGCGCCGTGCTGCTGCCTACGGACTACGACGGTGAGGCTCCCCTTCCGGTGCTCATGGACCCCTACGGAGGTCCGCACGGGCAGCGGGTGCTCGCCGCCCACAACGCCTTCCTGACCTCGCAGTGGTTCGCCGACCAGGGGTTCGCGGTGATCGTCGCGGACGGCCGCGGCATGCCGGGGCGCTCCCCCGCCTGGGAGAAGGCGATCAAGGACGACATGGCCGCGGTCGTGCTCCAGGACCAGGTCGACGCCCTGGACGGGCTCGCCGGGCGCTTCCCCCTCGATCTGCACCGGGTCGCGATCCGTGGGTGGTCGTTCGGCGGCTATCTGGCCGGGCTCGCGGTGCTGCGCCGGCCCGACGTCTTCCACGCGGGTGTGCTCGGCGCCCCGGTCACCGACCAGCGGCTGTACGACACGCACTACACGGAGCGGTACTTGGGCGATCCGAACCGTCAGCCCGAGGTGTACGCGGCCAATTCGCTGATCGACGACAACGGGCTCGTACTGGCCGCCGGACCCGCGCGGCCGACGATGATCGTGCACGGGCTCGCCGACGACAACGTGGTGGTCGCCCACAGTCTGCGGCTGTCCTCCGCGCTGCTCGCCGCGGGCCGCCCGCACGAGGTGGTGCCGCTGTCGGGCGTCACGCACATGACCCCGCAGGAGCAGGTCGCCGAGAACCTGCTGCTGCTCCAGGTGGACTTCCTGAAGCGGTCGCTGGGGCTGGACTGACGGCCGCCACGCGGTGAGATGCGACGGACCGGGGCGACATGGCTCGCCCCGGTCCGTCTACGGCACCCGCACGGCCGTACGGTGTTCACCTTGGCGCGTCCGTATATCGGTACCGCTTCCGTCAAGTTGCCCCTGTGTAAACGAACTTTGTCGCCGTTTGTGCGCTTATGCCGAGGGCTCGGACGGCCCCTCGGGCGGTGCCGGCCGGCTCGTCTCCGGCGGGACCACGTGTTTCTCCTCCGCGAAGTGGCACGCCGACGGGTGCGCGGCCGGGCCCTCGGTGTAGCGGAACTCCGCGGGCACGGCCAGCAGCGGCACTTCGAGCGCGCACCGCTCCCGCGCCTTCCAGCAGCGGGTGCGGAAGCGGCAGCCGGACGGGATGTTCGCCGGGGACGGGACGTCGCCGGACAGGATGATCCGTTCGCGGTGCTCGCGCGCCTCCGGGTCCGGTACGGGCACGGCGGACAGCAGGGCCTGGGTGTAGGGGTGCGTCGGGTGGTCGTAGATCTCGGCGTCCCGGCCGGTCTCCACGATGCGGCCGAGGTACATCACCCCGACCCGGTCGGAGATGTGCCGCACGATCGACAGGTCGTGCGCGATGAAGACGTACGAGAGGTCGAACTCGTCCTGGAGGCGGTCCAGGAGGTTGACGACCTGCGCCTGGACGGAGACGTCGAGGGCGGAGACCGGTTCGTCGGCGACGATGATCTCCGGGCGCAGGGCGAGGCCCCGGGCGATGCCGATGCGCTGGCGCTGGCCGCCGGAGAACTGGTGCGGATAGCGGTTGATGTACTCCGGGTTCAGGCCCACCACGTCCAGCAGTTCCTGGACCCTGCGCCGCCGGTCGCCCTTCGGCGCCACCTCCGGATGGATGTCGTACGGCTCCCCGATGATGTCGCCCACCGTCATCCGCGGGTTGAGCGAGGTGTACGGGTCCTGGAAGACCATCTGGATGTTGCGGCGGACCGCCTTCAGGGCCCGGCCCGACAGCTTGGTGATGTCCTCGCCCTTGTAGCGGATCTCGCCCGCCGTCGGGCGTTCCAGGTTGACCAGCATGCGGGCGACGGTCGACTTGCCGCAGCCCGATTCGCCGACGATGCCCAGGGTCTCGCCCCGGTCGAGACGGAAGTCGACGCCGTCGACCGCCCTGACGGCTCCGACCTGCTTGCGGAACACGATGCCCCGGGTGAGCGGATAGTGCTTGACCAGGCCGCTGACCTCCAGAATCGGCTCAGGCATCCAGGCACTCCCTCCAGAAGTGGCACGCGCTGCCGCGGACCTCGGAGACCTCGTACAGCGGCGGTTCGTCGGTGCGGCACACGTCGCGGGCCATCGGGCAGCGCGGGTGGAAGGCGCAGCCCGGCGGGATGTGCGTCAGGTTGGGCGGCAGGCCCTTGATCGCGTAGAGCTCCCGGCCCTTCTGGTCCAGGCGCGGGATCGACTCCAGAAGCCCTCTGGTGTACGGGTGCGCGGGGGCCTTGTAGATGTCGTGGACCGGGGCCGACTCGACGATCCGGCCCGCGTACATCACGGCGATCCGGTCGGCGACGTCGGCGACCACGCCGAGGTCGTGGGTGATGAGGATGAGGCCCATGTCGAGCTCGCGCTGCAACTCGGCCAGCAGGTCCATGACCTGGGCCTGGACGGTGACGTCGAGGGCGGTGGTGGGCTCGTCGGCGATGATCAGGGCCGGTTCGAGCGCGAGCGCCATGGCGATCATGATGCGCTGGCGCATGCCGCCGGAGAACTGGTGCGGGTAGTCCCGTACGCGCTGGGCCGCGGCCGGGATACGGACCCGGTCCATCAGCTCGACCGCCTTGGCGCGGGCGTCCTTGCGGGACATGCCGCGGTGGACGGTGAACATCTCGCCGAGCTGGTCGCCGACCGTGAGTACGGGGTTCAGGGACGACAGCGCGTCCTGGAAGATCATCGCCATCTCGGCGCCGCGGACCTTGCGCCGCTCGTCCTCTTTCAGCTTCAGCAGGTCGCGGTTCTGGAAGAGAATCTCGCCGCCCGTGATGCGGCCCGGCGGCGTGTCGAGGATGCCCATGATCGCCTGGGCGGTCACCGACTTGCCCGAGCCGGACTCGCCCAGCACGGCGAGCGTCTCGCCCTTGTCCACGTGGTAGTCGACGCCGTTGACGGCCTTCGCCACCCCGTCCCGGGTGCGGAACTCCACGCGCAGGTCGCGCACTTCGAGCAGCACGGCCGTCACCTCAGCTTCGGGTCGAGGGCGTCGCGCACCGCGTCGCCGAGCATGATGAACGCCAGCACGGTGATCGCGAGGGCGCCGGCCGGCCAGAGCAGCATGTGCGGGGCGTTGCGGATGTACGGGGACGCCGCGGACAGGTCGATGCCCCAGGAGACGGTGGGCGGCTTCAGACCGACGCCGAGGTAGGACAGCGTGGCCTCCAGGGCGATGTACGTGCCGAGCGCGATGGTCGCGACGACGATCACCGGGGCGACGGCGTTGGGCGCGATGTGCCGCAGCAGCAGCCGGGAGTTGGAGGCACCGAGGGCCCGCGCGGCCTGTACGTAGTCGTGCTGCTTGGCGGTGATGACGGAGCCGCGGGCGATCCGGGAGATCTGCGGCCAGCCGAGCAGCACGATGAAGCCGATGACCGGCCAGACGGTGTTGCTGGTCACCACCGAGAGCAGCACCAGGCCGCCGAGGACGACCGGGATCGCGAAGAAGATGTCGGTGACGCGGGACAGGATCGCGTCCCACGCGCCGCCGAAGAAGCCCGCGAGGCCGCCGAGGACGGCGCCCAGGACCGCGACGCCGAGGGTGGCGAGGACTCCGACGAGGATCGAGATGCGGGTGCCGTACACCGTGCGGGTGTAGACGTCGCAGCCCTGGCCGTCGTAGCCGAAGGGGTGGCCCGGCTGGGAGCCCTCCTGGGCGCGCGAGAGGTCGCACTTGAGGGGGTTGCCGGAGGCGATCAGGGAGGGCCAGATCGAGATGACCACGAGGAAGAGGATGACCAGCGCGGAGACCAGGAAGACCGGGTTGCGCCTCAGGTCGCGCCAGGCGTCGGACCAGAGGCTACGGGGTCTGCCCTGGGGGCCGGAGGCTTCGGGGCCGCCCGGTGGCTGCTCCAGGGTGGTCGCCTCGCTCGCGGCGAGGTCCATGGCGCCGCCCTGGCCGGTCGCGGCGACGGCCTTCTCCGGCTCGTAGGGCTCAGGCATGGCGGATCCTCGGGTGCTCAGGCATAGCGGATCCTCGGGTCGAGTACGGCGTACAGGAGGTCGACCAGCAGGTTGGCGACGAGGAAGACGAGGACGAGGACGGTCACGAAGCCGACGACGGTCTGGGTGTTCTGGCGCAGGATGCCCTGGTAGAGCTGGAAGCCGACGCCGTGGATGTTGAAGATCCGCTCGGTGACGATCGCGCCGCCCATCAGGGCGCCGATGTCGGTGCCGATGAACGTGACCACGGGGATCAGCGAGTTGCGCAGCAGGTGCCGGAAGATCACCCGGCGCCGGGGCAGGCCCTTGGCGACGGCGGTGCGGACGTAGTCGGAGCGGGCGTTCTCGGCGATGGAGGTGCGGGTCAGCCGGGTCACGTAGGCCAGCGAGACCGAGGCGAGGACCAGGCCCGGCACGATCAGTTCATCGAAGGGCGCTTCCGAGGAGACCGAGGGTCTGATCACGGCCCATTCGACGCCCAGCAGGAGCTGGAGCAGCAGGCCGGTGACGAAGGTCGGCACCGAGATGACCACGAGGGTGAGCAGGAGGACCACCGTGTCGACGGGGCGGCCGCGGCGCAGGCCGGTGATCACGCCCAGCAGGATGCCCACCACGATCTCGAAGAGGATCGCGACGATCGTCAGCCGGATGGTGACCGGGAAGGCCGTGCCCATCAGCTCGGTGACCTTCTGACCGTTGAAGGCGGTGCCGAAGTCACCGGTGAACACGTTGCCCATGTAGGTCAGGTACTGCTGCCACACGGGCTTATCGAGGCCGAACTCCTTCTTGAGCTGGGCGGCGGTGGCGGGATCGCAGCTCCGGTCGCCGCACAGACCCGCGACGGGGTCACCCATCACGTTCACCATCAGGAAGATCAACAGGGTGGCGCCGACGAAGACCGGGATCATCTGGAGCAGGCGCCGGATCACATACCGTCCCATGGGGGCTCCGGAGGTTCAGGGGGCGGCGCCCTGAAGGCCAGGGGCCGCCCCGCGCGGCCTAGCTGACCTTGATCTCGTTGTAGACGGGCACGCTGAACTGGTTGAGCGCCACGTCCGAGATCCGGTCCGAGTAGCCCGCGCTGCCGTTCTGGTACCAGAGCGGGATGGCGGCCATGTTGTCCCGGACGACCTCCTCGGCCTGCTGGAAGGACTTGATCGCCTTCGCCGTGTCGGTCTCGGTGTTGGCCTTGTCGACTAGACCGTCGAACTCGTCGTTGGACCACTTGCCGTCGTTGGACGAGGCGTTGGTGTAGTAGAGCGGCTGGAGGAAGTTCTGGATCAGCGGGTAGTCCATCTGCCAGCCGGCCCGGAAGGGGCCCGACATCTTCTCGTCCGTGATCTGGTTGCGGAAGTCGGCGAAGGTGCCGACGGGGTTGCCGACGCACGCCTTGTCGTTGCCCAGCGCGTTGTTGATGCTGTTGCACACGGCGTCCACCCACTCCTTGTGGGAGCCGGTGTCCGCGTTGTACGTGATCTTGATCTGGCCGCCGGGCAGACCGCCGCCGTCCTGGACCAGCTTCTTGGCCTCGCCCGCGTCGTACTCACAGGCGTCGCCGCACAGCCCGTCCTTGTAGCCGCCGTCCGCGCCGAGCACCGGTGAGGTCCAGTCGGTGGCCGGGGTGCGGGTCTTCTGGAAGATCGTCTCGGTGATCTGCTTGCGGTTGATCGCCCGCGACAGGCCCTTGCGGACCTTCTCCATGCCGCTCTTGTTCCACCGGTCGTCGTAGAACGGGAAGGCGAGCGTCTGGATGATCCCGGCGGGGGTGTTGATGTACCGGTCGCCGAGGTCGTTCTTGGCGTTCTTGAGCTGGGAGGCGGGCACGTCGTCGACGAGGTCGAGGTTGCCGGCCATCAGGTCGGTGTAGGCGGTGTTGTTGTCGGTGTAGACCTTGAGGTCCACCCCGCCGTTCTCGGCCTTGTCGTCACCGGGGTAGTCGTCCCACTTGCGCAGCGACATCTGCGAGCCCTTGGTGTACGAGTCGACGGCGTACGGGCCGTTGCCGACGGGCTTCTTCAGCCAGGCGTCGTGGTCGTCGAAGAACGCCTTGGGCAGCGGCGCGAAGGCGGCGTAGCCGAGAGTGTCGGGGAAGGTCGAGAACTTCTGGTTGAGCTTGACGGTGAAGGTCTTGTCGTCCTTCACGGCCAGGCCCGACAGGGTGTCCGCGCTCTGCTTGCCGGAGTCGGGGTGGGCCTTGTCGTAGCCGTCGATGTAGCCGAAGAAGTACGCGTTCTTCTGGTTGTTCTTCAGGCTCGCGCCGTAGTTCCAGGCGTCCACGAAGGACTGGGCGGTGACCTTCTCGCCGTTGGAGAAGGTCCAGCCGTCCTTGACGGTGATCGTGAAGTTCTGCGAGTCCGAGGTGTCGATCTTCTCGGCGAGCATGTCCTCGGCGGCGCCCGTCTTGGCGTCGTACCGCTTCAGCCCGCGGAAGATCATGTCGAGGACCTTGCCGCCCTGCACCTCGTTGGTGTTGGCCGGCTCCAGCGGGTTCTGCGGGTCGCCCCAGGACGAGCTGAGCACGCCGGTGCCGTCCCCGCCGCCGTCGCCGCCCCCGCCTCCGCAGCCCGTCGCCACGAGCGCGACCGCCGCCGCGCCCGCGGCCCATCTGGCGTGCGTGGCTCCACGCATGGAGTGCCTCCTCGAAGTGCGCCGCCTCCAGCGCCGGAGCGCTGTACCTTCTCGCCAGATTCGAGGCAGAAGAGGCGTACCGCACATCCACCCGGGCCATTCGGCGGAATCCGGGGGCGAGGCACCGACCCGGAAACGCCGGGTTCCCGGCACCGAAGCACGGTGCCGGGAACCGGACAGGAGCCGTCAGGAGAAGGTCACGCCACGTGCACGACGTCCTTCTCCTCCGCGAAGTGGCACGCCGACTCGTGCGCCGCCGGGGTGTCCTTGCCCACGAAGCGCTGCGGGACCGCGAGCAGCGGCGTCTCCTCGGCGCAGCGGGCCTCGGCCTTCCAGCAGCGGGTGCGGAAGGAGCAGCCCGACGGCGGGTTGGCCGGGGACGGCACGTCACCGGTGAGGATGATCCGCTCCCGGTTCTCCCGCGCCTCCGGGTCCGGCTGCGGCACGGCCGACAGCAGGGCCTGGGTGTAGGGGTGCGTCGGGTGGTCGTAGATCTGCTCGTCGCTGCCGATCTCCGCCATCTTGCCGAGGTACATCACGCCGACCCGGTCGGAGATGTGCCGGACGATCGACAGGTCGTGCGCGATGAAGAGGTAGGAGAGGTTGAACTCGTCCTGGAGCTTCTCCATCAGGTTGATGACCTGCGCCTGCACCGACACGTCCAGGGCCGACACCGGCTCGTCGCAGATGATGACCTCGGGGTTGAGCGCGAGGCCGCGGGCGATGCCGATGCGCTGGCGCTGACCGCCGGAGAACTGGTGCGGATAGCGGTTGATGTACTCCGGGTTCAGGCCGACCACGTCGAGCAGTTCCTGCACCTTGCGGCGCCGGTCGCCCTTCGGGGCCACCTCGGGGTGGATGTCGAAGGGCTCCCCGATGATGTCGCCGACCGTCATACGCGGGTTCAGCGAGGTGTACGGGTCCTGGAACACCATCTGGATGTTCCGGCGCACGGCCTTCAGGGCGCGCCCGGACAGCTTGGTGATGTCCTGGCCCTTGTAGAAGATCTCGCCCGCGGTAGCCCGCTCCAGGTTCATCAGCAGCTTGGCCACGGTGGACTTGCCGCAGCCGGACTCGCCCACGATGCCCAGGGTCTCGCCCTGGTACAGGTCGAAGGAGACGCCGTCGACGGCCTTGACCGCGCCGACCTGCTTCTTGAACAGGATGCCGAGGGTAAGCGGGAAGTGCTTCTTCAGGTTGCGCACCTGGAGGATCGGCTCACCGCGGTCGACGGGCGCCTCGATCGCGGCGACCGCCTCCGACTCGGAGTGGGCGTCGACGACGTCCACCTCGGAGACGTTCGGGGTGGCCTCCTGCTCGTCGTTCTTGCTGAGCTCAGCCATGGATCGTCTCCTTCCAGAAGTGGCAGGCCGAGGCGCGGCCGGCCAGTTCGGTGCCGTCCCGCTCGGTCACCTGGTACAGCTCCGGGATGTCCGTGCGGCACACGTCCTGCGCCTTCGGGCAGCGCGGGTTGAAGGCGCAGCCGGTCGGCACGCGCAGCAGGTTGGGCGGCAGACCCTTGATCGCGAAAAGCTCGGAGCCCTTCTGGTCCAGACGCGGGATCGAGTCGAGCAGCCCGCGTGTGTACGGGTGCGCCGGGCGCTTGTACAGCTCGTGGACCGGGGCGCGCTCCACGATCCGGCCCGCGTACATCACGGCGATCTTGTCCGCGACGTCGGCGACCACGCCGAGGTCGTGGGTGATCAGGATCAGACCCATGTTGTACTCGCGCTGGAGCTCCGCGAGCAGGTCCATGACCTGGGCCTGGACCGTCACGTCGAGGGCCGTGGTGGGCTCGTCGGCGATGATCAGGTCCGGCTCCAGGGCCAGCGCCATGGCGATCATGATGCGCTGGCGCATACCGCCGGAGAACTGGTGCGGGTAGTCGTCCACCCGGGCCGCGGCGGCCGGGATCTTCACCCGGTCCATCAGCTCGACGGCCTTGGCCTTGGCCTCCTTCTTGGAGAGGCCCTGGTGCACCCGGAACATCTCGCCGAGCTGGTAGCCGACGCTGAGGACCGGGTTGAGCGAGCTGAGCGCGTCCTGGAAGATCATGGCGATCTTCTGGCCGCGGATCTGCCGGCGCTCCTCGGCGGACATCTTCAGCATGTCCTGGCCGCGGAAGAGGATCTCGCCCTGCGGGATCTTCGCCGGCGGCATGTCGAGGATGCCCATGATCGCCTGGGCGGTCACGGACTTGCCGGAGCCGGACTCGCCGAGCACGGCGAGCGTCTCGCCCGCGCTGACGCTGTAGTTGACGCCGTTGACGGCCCTGACCACGCCCTCGCGGGTGTGGAACTCGACGTGCAGGTCCCGCACGTCCAGCAGCGGGCCGTCGCCGGCGTCGCCCTCGTGCGGGGCGGGCACCGGGGCGGTGTCTTCGATGATGGTCACGTACGCCTCCCTCAGCGCTGCTTCGGGTCGAGGGCGTTGCGGACGGCCTCACCGAGCATGATGAACGCCAGCACCGTGATGCTGAGCATGATCGACGGGTAGAGCATGATGAACTGCGCCACCCGGATCTGGTTGCCGCCGTCCGAGATGTCGTTGCCCCAGGACACGCCGTTGAGGCCGAGTCCGAGGAACGACAGCGTGGCCTCGGCGCCGATGTAGACACCGAGCGAGATGGTCGCGACGACGATCACCGGGGCCATCGCGTTGGGCAGCACGTGGCGGAAGAGGATGCGGCGGGTGCCGGCGCCGAGCGCCTTGGCCGCCTGCACGTAGTCCGCCTGCTTGATGGTGATCACCGAACCGCGCATCACGCGCGCCGTCTGCGTCCAGCCGAGGAAGGCCAGCGCGCCGATGACGACCGGGATGGTGCGGTCGGTGAAGGAGTTCAGCATCACCATCGTGCCGAGCAGGAACGGAATGCCGAAGAACATGTCCGTCACCCGGGACAGCACGGCGTCGAGCCAGCCGCCGAAGTAGCCGGCGATCATGCCGATCAGCCCGCCGAGGACGGTGACGAGCAGGGTGGTGCCGGCGCCGACGAGCAGCGAGGCGCGGGTGCCGTAGATGGCGCGGGCGTACACGCTGCGGCCCAGGGCGTCGTAGCCCAGCCAGTCGCCCGAGAAGACGTGGCCGTAGTTGGGGTGCTGCAAGTAGTGGTTGGCCAGGTCCTGCTCCGCCGGGTCGGTGCTCGTGAACAGGCCCGGGAAGGCCGCCATCACCAGCAGGAGCACGATCAGCACCGCGGAGACGATGAAGACCCAGTTGCCGCGCAGGTCCCGCCAGGCGTCGCCCCACAGGCTGCGGGTCTTCTCCGGCTTGACTTCCGGCGCGTTGGTGGCGGTGGTGACGACGGGGTCGTCGGCGGTCGTGGTCAGCTCAGGCATAACGGATCCTCGGGTCCAGGACCGCGTACAGCAGGTCGATGATCAGGCTCATGAGGAGGTAGACGAGGACGAGGATCGTCACCAGGCCGACGAGCGTGGTTCCCTCACGGCGGACGATCGACTCGTAGATGGTGCCGCCGACGCCATGGATGTTGAAGATGCCCTCGGTCACGATGGCGCCGCCCATCAGGGCGCCGATGTCGGTGCCGAGGAAGGTGACCACCGGGATGAGCGAGTTGCGCATCAGGTGCACGCCGACGATGCGGCGCCGGGGCAGGCCCTTGGCGATGGCCGTACGCATGTAGTCGGCGCGCAGGTTCTCCGCGACCGAGGTACGCGTCAGGCGTGCCACGTAGGCGAGCGAGGCGCAGGCCAGCACCAGTGCGGGCATCAGCAGCTGCATGAAGTCGGTGTCGTCGACCACCGCCGGCTCGAGCCAGTCGAGCTGGAAGGCGAAGACCGTCTGGAAGATGTAGCCGAGCACGAAGACCGGCACCGAGATGAGCAGCAGCGTCAGGAACAGGACGGCGGTGTCGGCCGCCTTGCCCGCGCGCAGACCGGCGACGATGCCGAGCAGCAGGCCGACGGTCGCCTCGATGAGGAACGCCAGACCGGCCAGGCGGAGCGTCACCGGGAACGCCTCGCCGAGGATGTCGGTGACCGGGCGCCCACTGGCGACCTGGGTACCGAAGTCGAAGTGCAGAACCATGTTCCGCATGTAGTCCCAGTACTGGACCAGGACCGGCTTGTCGAGGCCGTACTCGTGCCGCAGCGCGTTCAGTACCGCCGGGCTCGCGCCCTTGTCCCCGAAGAGCCCTCGCACGGGGTCGCCGGGAAGGGCATAGACCATCAGGAAGATGAGCAGGGTTGTCCCGATGAACACCGGGATCATCTGGAGCAGTCGTCGTGCGACATAGCGCCCCATGGTGCCTCCATGTCAGTCACAGCGGCAGGCCCTTTTCACCGCACGCGTACGGCTTCCGAACGGAAGTCGTCGTACGTACGCGGTGAAAAGGGCCCCCCGGCCGATCGGCCGCCGCCGTGCCGCACCCGGTTCGGGGTGCGGCACGGCACACGCTGTTCGCCAGCGGTTACTTCTTGACCTGAACGCCGGTCAGGATCGGGTCGCCGTCCTGGGCGTACTTCACGCCGGTGACGTTCTCCGAGTAACCCGCGTTGACCTTGTAGTACCAGAGCGGAATGCTCGGCATGTAGTCCGGCAGCTTCTTCTCGAGCTCCTGGTACTTCTTCTCCGACTCCTCGAGCGTCGCCGCCGAGTCGGCCTCGGAGATCAGCTTGTCGACCTCCTTGTTGGAGAAGCCGCCCTGGTTGCCGTCCGACTTGGTGCCGAACAGGTCCCGGAGGAAGTTGGCGTTGAACGGGTAGTCGAGCACCCAGCCGGAGCGGTAGGTCGACTTGACTTCCTTGGCGTCACGGGCGTTGAGGTCCGCCTGGAAGTCCGCCTTGGAGTCGCCGGTGCAGGCGACGCCCGTGGCCTTGGTGATGGAGCCGCAGACGGCCTCCACCCACTCCTTGTGACCGCCGTCCGCGTTGTACTGGATGGAGATCTTGTTGCCCGGGACGCCGCCACCCTCCTTGATGAGCTTCTTGGCCTGGGCGGGGTCGTACTTGGTGACGTCGCCGGCCGCGTCCGCCTGGTAGCCGAGGACGCCCTTGGCGACCCAGCCGGTGGCGGGCTCACGGGTGCCCTGGAGCACCGTCTTGGTGATGGTGTCCCGGTCGATGGCCATCGAGATGCCCTGGATGACCTTCGGGTCGACGTCCTTCCACTGCTTCGTGTAGTACGCGATACCGATGGTCTGGATGGCGGAGTACGCCTGGTCCACGGCGCGGTCGCCGAGGTCGGCCTTGTAGACCGGCAGGTCACGCGGGGCGACCTGGCGCATCACGTCGAGGTTGTTGGACTTCAGGTCCTGGTAGGCCGTCTCGAGCTTGGAGTAGTTCTTGAAGATCACTCCGCCGTTCTTGGCCTTGTTCGAACCCTGGTAGTCGTCGTTGCGGACGACCTCGATCTGCTTCTTGTGCGACCAGGAGACGAACTTGTACGGGCCGTTGCCGACCGGCTTCTGACCGGCGGCCGTCGGGTCCTTGTAGAAGGACTCCGGCAGCGGCGAGAAGACCTCGTAGCCCAGCTTGTAGACGAAGTAGGGCAGCGCCTTGGTCAGCGTGATGGTGAAGGTCGAGTCGTCGACGACCTTCAGGCCGGACATCTCGGTGGCCTTCGCCTTGCCCTTGGCCGGCGCGACGTCGTCGTAGCCCTGGATGTCGGAGAACCAGAAGCTGTTGGTCTGCTTGTTCGACGGGACGGCGGCCCAGTTCCACGCCTTGACGTAGGACTCGGCGGTCACCGCGGTGCCGTCGTGGAACTTCCAGCCGGACTTCAGCTTGACCGTGAAGGTCTTGTTGTCCTTGGTGTCGACCGACTCGGCGTTCATCATGACGATCTTGCCGCTCGAGTCGTAGTCGACGAGCGGGGTGAACAGAGCCCGGGTCACGATGCTGCCGTTGGACTCCATGGCGTTGGCCGGCTGCAGCGGGTTCTGCGGCTCGCCCACCTCGACCGAGAACTTCCCGTTCGGGTCGACGGCGGCCTTGCTGCCGCTGTTGTCGTCATCGCCACCACCACAGGCGGTCGCGCCCAGCGCCACAACCGCGGCCATTGCGACCCACTTGGCGCTCTTGGCACCGCGCATGGGTTCCTCCTCATGAGTCCATTGGTTCACCGCAAAAGGGAGCACGAGACACACCACCGTCACTCAGGACGGAAAAGATGCCGGTGCCCCCTGCGCTCGAAAGTCGGCGCCGCCTGCGGCGCGTGACCCTGAATCCGAGCTCTACGCGCCTAACTATCTGCCATGCGCCAGTGCCCGGCCACACTCACAAGGTCTCGGTTCGATCACACCTGCCACCTACATCTTCCAAAATCCGGACAAAGTGTTTGCTGAAAGATCCCTGCGAAACGGACTTGTTACACATCTATCGGTCGCAGGTGTCCGCATTCCGGACGATCAGGAGAGGAAATTGGGTTGCGGACTACCGTGCGAAGCACCACGGCGCCTTCGGCATGCCCTGGCCCGGAACGCGGAGCGTGTAACGCCCGCCTTCGCCCGGACTCACGTGGACAGCAAGGTAGTGCCAATCGGCCACCCTGTGAGGCCCCGGTGCGCAATCAAAGGGTTTTCCCTAGTCTACGCGCGTAGGGTGCCCTGTCCGCCCCTGAACCACGCGAAGGGGCGCCCCGCGACCGCGGAACGCCCCTGACGACCGGTGCCGGCCCGCGCTGCCCCGAAGGGCCGCGCGGGCCGGCCCGGACTCAGCCGTGCTTGGCGCGGCTGGCGGCGCGGGCGCGCTCGCGGGCGTCCAGGTTCACCTTGCGGATGCGGACGGCCTCCGGGGTGACCTCGACGCACTCGTCGTCGCGGCAGAACTCCAGGGACTGCTCGAGCGACAGCTTGCGCGGCGGGACGATCGCCTCGAACGAGTCGGCCGAGGACGACCGCATGTTGGTGAGCTTCTTCTCCTTGGTGATGTTCACGTCCATGTCGTCGGAGCGCGAGTTCTCGCCGACGATCATGCCCTCGTACACCTCGGTGCCGGGCTCGGTGAACAGCACGCCGCGCTCCTGGAGGTTCGTCATCGCGAAGGCGGTGACGGCACCGGAGCGGTCGGCGACCAGCGAACCGTTGTTACGGGTGGCCAGCACGCCGAACCAGGGCTCGTGCCCCTCGTGGATCGAGTGCGCGATACCGGTACCGCGGGTGCTGGTCAGGAACTCCGTACGGAAGCCGATCAGGCCACGAGACGGGACGACGAACTCCATGCGCACCCATCCCGAACCGTGGTTGGACATGTTGTCCATCCGGCCCTTGCGGACGCCCATGAGCTGCGTGACCGCGCCCATGTGCTCCTCGGGCACGTCGATCGTCATGCGCTCGACCGGCTCGTGGGTCTTGCCGTCGATCTCCTGGGTGACGACCTGCGGCTTGCCGATGGTCAGCTCGAAGCCCTCGCGGCGCATCTGCTCGACCAGGATGGCCAGCGCCAGCTCGCCGCGGCCCTGCACCTCCCAGGCGTCGGGACGCTCGGTGTCCAGCACCCGCAGCGAGACGTTACCGATCAGCTCGCGGTCCAGACGGTCCTTGACCTGGCGCGCGGTCACCTTGCGGTCCTTGACCGCGGCCTTGGCGTCGGCGCCCTTGCCGGTGCCGCCGCGGCCGACCAGCGGCGAGGTGTTGGTGCCGATGGTCATGGAGATCGCGGGCTCGTCGACCGTGATCAGCGGCAGCGCGATGGGGTTCTCGGTGTCGGCGAGGGTCTCACCGATCATGATGTCCGGGATGCCGGCCACGGCGCAGATGTCGCCGGGACCCGCCACCTCTGCGGGCTTGCGGGTGAGCGCCTCGGTCATCAGCAGCTCGGTGATACGGACGTTGGACATCGAGCCGTCGCGCTTGATCCACGTGACGGTCTGGCCCTTGCGCAGTTCGCCCTGCTCGACACGGAGCAGCGCGATCCGGCCGAGGAAGTTGTCGGCGTCCAGGTTGGTGACGTGGGCCTGGAGCGGCGCGGACTCGTCGTAGGACGGGGCCGGGACGTGCTCCAGGATGGTGGAGAAGAACGGCTCCAGGCTGTCGCTGTCGGCCGGCACGGTGCCGTCCTCCGGCTTGGTCAGCGAGGCGATGCCGTCACGGGCGCAGGCGTAGACGATCGGGAACTCGATCTGGTCCTCGTCGGCGTCCAGGTCGAGGAAGAGGTCGTACGCCTCGTTCACGACCTCGTCGATGCGCGAGTCGGGCCGGTCCGTCTTGTTGATGCACAGAATGACGGGCAGCCGGGCCTGAAGAGCCTTGCGCAGCACGAACCGCGTCTGCGGCAGCGGCCCCTCGGAGGCGTCCACCAGCAGCACCACCGCGTCGACCATCGACAGACCGCGCTCGACCTCGCCGCCGAAGTCGGCGTGGCCGGGGGTGTCGATGATGTTGATGGTGATGGCCTCGCCGCCATCCTTGGGGTGGTACTTCACGGCCGTGTTCTTGGCCAGGATCGTGATGCCCTTCTCACGCTCCAGGTCGTTCGAGTCCATCATGCGGTCGTCGAGCGACTCGGCGGCGTGCGCGGCGAAGGCACCGGCCTGCTTGAGCATGGCGTCGACCAGGGTGGTCTTGCCATGGTCGACGTGGGCGACGATGGCGACGTTACGGATGTCGTGGCGCGTGGCCATAGTGAGGCGCTTCTCCCGGGATAGTGGACGGCCGCCGCCGAGCGGGGCCTGCCGGGCTGTACACGCCACGGCCTCACCCCATGGTACGTGGCCGAGAAGCAGCCGTCCTCCGCGGGCCACCGCACCCGGAACACGAGGACCCCATGCCCCGCGGCGACCGCCCCTCCCCGTGCACCGGAAGGGGTGTCTCGCGCGACGCCCCCACGACCGCCGGCCGCCGCCCCTCCCCGTGCACCGGAAGGGAGGTAGGGCGCGATGCCCCCCACTCCCCGCAGGCCGCCGACGCACGGAAGGGGCCGTGCCCCGACCCGAGGACCGGCCACCGCGCCCGGCGGAAAGCCGCCCGCAGCCCGCAGCCCCTCAGCTACGAGACGGCGCGGGCCCGGACCGGGCCCCCTTCTTCAGGAACCCCATGTCCTCGTAGACAGGCGTCTGGAACCCGAAGGCACCGGCGTTGACCAGCCCGCTCCGGGCCGCCATGAGCTGCGGCCGCTGATAGAGCGGAATCGATCCTGCGGAGGCCCAGATCCGGGCGTCGGCCTTCCGCACCAGCGCCCGCGCCTCGTCCTCGTCGAGCTCACCGACGGCCTGGTCGAAGAGCTGGTCGACCTGGTCGGTCCCGACCCGCGTGTAGTTCTGCTCGACGTTGAGCGACCCGTCGGCGGCCGGGACCGGCTTGGCGTAGATGGGCCGGGCGTCGGTGGCCGGGAAGGCGGACGCGGGCCACGAGTACAGCGCCATGTCGTACTGCCCGGACGCGATGTGGTCCTTGAAGTAGCTGTCGTCGTCGACCTTGGAGATCTCGGTGCGGATCCCCACCTTCCGCAGCATCCGGGAGATCCGGTCACCCACGGTGCGCAGCGACTGCGACCCGGGCCCCGAGGGCAGCACGAAGCGCAGGGTCAGCGGCTTGCCGTCCTTGGCGAGCGACCCGCCCGCGGCACCCCCGGCACCCCCGGCACCCGCAGGCGCGGCCGTACCCCGCGGAGCGTACGCACCCGGCGCCCCGCCCTGCCGGGGATGCCCATCCCCGTACCGCCTGCCGTCCAGATGCCCGCCGGCCTGCTCGTCCGCGGCCCGCCGCCGCTCGGACCCGGGCTTGTCCGCGTACCCCTGCCCTTCACCCTCCCCCTCACCCTCCCGCTCCCGCTCCCGCTCCCGCTCCCGCTCCCGGTCACCCTCAACCGGAGCGGCCTTGTTGTCCTCCCCGACGATGTAAGTACCGTCGTCCCCCGATCCGTCGCCCCCCGCCCCCTCCTCCTCGGACTGCTTGCCCTCCGCCCCGGCGGCGGGCTTCTTCGTCGCCTTGACCGCCCCGCCGGGCACCCAGCCGGCGTCCGCGAGCAGCGCCTGCGCCTCCGCGGTGTCCTGCCCGCCGAGCGTGCCGCTGCTGTCCGCGTACGCCGGCTGCCCGGAAAGCGCGAGGTGGCTGCCGACCGGTACGGCGGGCAGCCCGAGCGGCTTCAGGACGAGCCGGGCGAGCTCGCGCCGGTCGATGGCGCGGGCGACGGCCCGGCGCACCCGTTCGTCGGCGAGCGGCCCCTCGGAACCGTTCAGGGCGAGCTGGGTGAACGAGGGCTCCAGCGACTTGCGGACGGTGTATCCGCGCAGCACGGTCTGCTGCCCGGCCCACGCGGCGGCGGCCTTGCGCCGCTTCTTCCGGGCGAGGGCCTCCTCGCCGGCGGCCTTCTCGTCGGAGCCGTTCGCGACGGCCCAGGAGTGCAGCGCCCGCCCGGCCGAACCGGGGGCACCGGACCCGCGCGGGACCGTACCGCCACCGCCACCGCCACCGCCACCACCGCCACCGCCACCGCCGCCGGGCCCCGAGGCGGCCGTGATCCGGCGGGCCTCCTCGGGGTCGATGTCCGCGAGGTCCACCCGGCCCGCGGCGAGGGCGTCGGCCCGCTCGTCGCGGGGCACGGTGCGCAGCACGATCTGGGTGAGCTTGCTGGGGCGGCCCCACCAGCGCGGGTTGCGGGTGAGGGTGAGGTCGCCGTCCGCGCGGTCGGCGCCGCCGAGCGCGAAGGGACCCGCGGTGACCTTCAGCTTCCGGCGGGCGCCGTCGTTGAAGGTGTCCGGGGTACCCATGATCTCCTTCGGGTACAGCGGCGAGAACAGCGACTTCCAGTCGGCGTACGGCCTGCCGAAGGTGACCTTGACCTCCAGGTTGCTGGCGCCGCGCTCAATCTTCTGGATGCGGTCGTAGCCGGCGTTGCGGGCGGTCCAGTACGCGGTGTCCTTGCCGGACAGGGCGCGCCACTGGGCGGTGAAGTCGGCGGCGCCGATCTCCCGGCCGTTGCTCCAGACCGCCTGCTGGTTGAGCCGGTAGACCACGACCTGCTTGGGCTCGCGCTCGACGATCCTGGCGGACTCCAGGTAGTCGGCGTTGCGCACCGGGCGGCCCGTGGCGTCGAGCCGGTACAAGGCGGGCAGCACGGCGCCCGCGACCCGCGTGGTCGCCGGGTCCGCGTCGGCCTGGAAGCTGTTCAGGGTCTCCGGCATGCTGTCCACGGCCCAGCGCAGGGTGCCGCCGTCGGCGATCCGGTCGCGCGAGGTGGCCGCGATGTCCTGCCCCGCGACGGGCCTGCTCGCCTCGTCATCGGCGCCGCAGGCGGTGAGCAGGGGCACCGCGAGGGCGCCCGCGGTGAGGAACGAGACCGAGCGCAGCACCGCGCGCAGTCCGACGCCGTCGTGGGACATCACTGCAACCTCCGGGTTCTGCGGGACCGCTCCGCTCGGTTGAACGGCACCGGTTTCTGATCACATTCGGCCCTATATGGAGCTGATCAGATCAATTCACCTGTACTCGCCCACTGAAAGGGAAATGGGTACGGACACCGCGGCGACACGACACACACCCCGGAATGCCCCTCGGAAGACCACCCGGGCGGCCCAACCGCAGGTCGTTCACTCGCGCCCCAAGGGCGCGCAGGGAGCGCCCCCGGCGCTTTCGGAGGGCCGCGATCCGGGAATCCGTGCAGATCCCTTCACACGGGCTTGTGCGACGCGCCACACTCGCAGGCGCATGAACGTTGCCGCCTTGGACAAAGCCGTCCGCGGAAGTGAGGGCAAGTCATGTCCGTGCACGACGACCTGACGTCAGTACAGCGCTGCCTGGACGACCTCGTGCGGTCCGTGGGGCGCCTGGAACAGCGAATCGGCGGCAGCGGTCTTGAGATGCGCCGCGTCCGGGCCGACGCCGACCACCTCCGCGAGAGTGTGGCGCTGCTGCGCGAGACGGCGGGGTCCGGCCCCGCCCCGGGACGCGCGGCGACCGGATCCGCCGGGCCCCCCGAGGACCGGCGCCCCGACCTCGTGCCGATCCCCGACACCCCGTACGACGCCTCCCTGTGGACCGACTCGGACGACGAGGGTCTCGGCGCCCGTGACCGGCACGCCCCCTGACACCCCCACCGGAGTCCGAAGTTGACCACTGGCACGGAACCCACCGGTACGGAATCCCATCCGAACGGCGGCGGCGTACGGACCGGTACGCGCGCCGCGATCGCCGCCCCGCATCTGCGGACCGACCGCTGGTGGCTGGCGCCCGCCGTCACCGCGGCCGGACTGCTCGCCTTCGTCGTGTACTCGACGTGGCGGGCCTTCGCGGACACGAACTACTACGCGGCGCCCTACGTCTCGCCCTTCTACTCGCCCTGTCTGGCCGAACGGTGCGAGACCATGCACGCCGGGCCCAACGCCGACCTCTTCGGGAGCTGGTGGGCCATCTCGCCGGCGGTCATCATCCTGATCTTCCCGCTCGGCTTCCGGCTGACCTGCTACTACTACCGCAAGGCCTACTACCGGGGCTTCTGGGCGTCGCCCCCGGCCTGCGCGGTGGCCGAACCGCACAAGAAGTACTCCGGCGAGACCCGCTTCCCGCTGATCCTTCAGAACATCCACCGGTACTTCTTCTACGCCGCGATCGTCGTCGCCGGCATCCTCACGTACGACACCGTGCTCGCCTTCCGCGACGAGCACTACAACTGGGGCCACATGGGCCTCGGCACCCTGGTGTTCCTGGTCAACATCGTGCTGATCTGGGCGTACACCCTGTCCTGCCACTCCTGCCGGCACATCGTCGGCGGCAGGCTCAAGCACTTCTCCAAGCACCCCGTGCGCTACCGGATGTGGAGCTGGGTGGGCGTGCTCAACGCCCGGCACATGCTGCTCGCCTGGGCGTCGCTGCTGAGCGTCGCGCTCGCCGACTTCTACGTGTACCTGCTCGCGTCCGGCGTCTTCGACGATCCGCGTTTCTTCTGATGAGTGAGGCTCTGAGATGTCCGTGGTCGACCGGCAGGAATGGGACGTCGTCGTGGTCGGCGCGGGAGGCGCCGGACTGCGCGCCGCCATCGAAGCCCGCGAACGCGGCGCCCGCACCGCCGTGATCTGCAAGTCGCTGTTCGGCAAGGCGCACACGGTGATGGCCGAGGGCGGCATCGCCGCCGCCATGGGCAATGTGAACGCCGGCGACAACTGGCAGGTGCACTTCCGCGACACCATGCGCGGCGGCAAGTTCCTCAACCAGTGGCGGATGGCCGAGCTGCACGCGCAGGAGGCACCCGACCGGGTGTGGGAGCTGGAGACGTGGGGCGCCCTGTTCGACCGGACACGGGACGGCCGGATCTCGCAGCGCAACTTCGGCGGCCACGAGTACCCGCGCCTCGCGCACGTCGGCGACCGCACCGGCCTGGAGCTGATCCGCACCCTCCAGCAGAAGATCGTCTCCCTCCAGCAGGAGGACCACCGCGAGACCGGCGACTACGAGTCCCGGCTGAAGGTGTTCCAGGAGTGCACGGTCACCCGGGTGCTCAAGGACACGGCGTCCGACAGCGGCTCCGCCGCGGGGCGGGTCTCCGGGGTCTTCGCGTACGAGCGCGAGTCGGGCCGCTTCTTCGTGCTCGAAGCCCCGTCCGTCGTCATCGCCACCGGCGGCATCGGCAAGTCCTTCAAGGTCACGTCGAACTCGTGGGAGTACACGGGCGACGGGCACGCGCTCGCGCTGCTGGCCGGGGCCCCGCTGCTGAACATGGAGTTCGTGCAGTTCCACCCCACGGGCATGGTCTGGCCGCCGTCGGTCAAGGGCATCCTCGTCACCGAGTCCGTCCGCGGCGACGGCGGGGTGCTGCGCAACTCCGAGGGCAAGCGGTTCATGTTCGACTACATCCCCGACGTCTTCAAGGAGAAGTACGCGCAGTCGGAGGACGAGGGCGACCGCTGGTACGAGGACCCGGACCACAACCGCCGCCCGCCCGAACTGCTCCCCCGCGACGAGGTGGCCCGCGCCATCAACGCCGAGGTCAAGGCGGGCCGCGGCTCCCCGCACGGCGGGGTGTTCCTGGACGTGTCGACGCGGATGCCCGCCGACGTGATCAGGCGCCGGCTGCCGTCGATGTACCACCAGTTCAAGGAGCTCGCCGACGTCGACATCACGGCGGAGGCGATGGAGGTCGGACCCACCTGCCACTACGTGATGGGCGGCGTCGCGGTCGACTCCGACTCGGCGGCGGCCCGCGGTGTGCCGGGGCTGTACGCGGCCGGTGAGGTGGCCGGCGGGATGCACGGCTCCAACCGGCTCGGCGGCAACTCGCTCTCCGACCTGCTGGTCTTCGGGCGCCGCGCGGGGCTGCACGCCGCGCAGTACGCGGCCTCGCTCGGCGGGGCCCGGCCGCCCGTGGACGACGTACAGATCGACACGGCGGCGGCCGAGGCGCTGCGGCCGTTCTCCGCGGAGGGCCCGGAGCCCGGACCCGCGGACGGCCGCCCGCAGGAGAACCCGTACACCCTGCACCAGGAGCTCCAGCAGGCCATGAACGACCTGGTCGGCATCATCCGCCGGGAGGTCGAGATGCGGACCGCGCTGGAGAAACTGGCCGATCTGCGGGTACGGGCCCGCCGGGCGGGCGTCGAGGGCCACCGGCAGTTCAACCCCGGCTGGCACCTCGCCCTCGACCTGCGCAACATGCTGCTGGTCAGCGAGTGCGTGGCGCGGGCCGCCCTGGAGCGCACGGAGTCGCGCGGCGGCCACACCCGCGAGGACCACCCCGCGATGGACCGGGCCTGGCGCCGGCTCAACCTGCTGTGCCGGCTCACCGATCCGACCGGCGGCCTCGCGGCCACCGACCCGGTCCGCGGCCAGATCGAGCTGACCCGCGAGACCACCGAACCCGTCCGCCCCGACCTGCTCGCCCTCTTCGAGAAGGAAGAGCTGGTCAAGTACCTCGCCGAAGAGGAGCTGTACGAGTGAGCAGCTATGAGGCCCGCTTCAAGGTGTGGCGCGGGGACACCGGGGGCGGTGGCCTCGAGGACTTCTCGGTGGAGGTGAACGAGGGCGAGGTCGTCCTCGACATCATCCACCGCCTCCAGGCGACCCAGGCCCCCGACCTGGCGGTGCGCTGGAACTGCAAGGCGGGCAAGTGCGGTTCGTGCTCCGCGGAGATCAACGGCAGACCGCGGCTGATGTGCATGACGCGGATGTCGGTCTTCACCCCCGAGGAGACGATCACCGTCACCCCGCTGCGCGCGTTCCCGGTGGTACGGGATCTGGTGACGGACGTCGGCTTCAACTACACCAAGGCGCGTGAGGTCCCGGCCTTCGTACCGCCGGAGGGTGTCGGACCCGGCGAGTACCGGATGCAGCAGGAGGACGTGGACCGTCCGCAGGAGTTCCGCAAGTGCATCGAGTGCTTCCTGTGCCAGGACACCTGCCATGTCGTCCGTGACCACGAGGAGAACAAACCCGCCTTCGCGGGCCCGCGTTTCCTGATGCGCGTGGCCGAGCTGGACATGCATCCGCTGGACGCGGCGGCCGAGGGCGGCCTGGACCGCAAGCGCACCGCCCAGGACGAGCACGGCCTCGGCTACTGCAACATCACCAAGTGCTGCACGGAGGTCTGCCCCGAGGGGATCAGGATCACGGACAACGCCCTGATCCCGCTGAAGGAGCGGGCCGCCGACCGCAAGTACGACCCGCTGGTGTGGCTCGGCTCGAAGATCCGCCGCCGGTCCTCCTGACCCCGGGCAGGGCCGGGCCCGTCAGCGCACCCAGCCCTCCCGGTACGCCGTCCAGTCGTCCTTCGTCGCCGCGAAGTCCACGTACAGGGCGACGCCGAAACGTTCGCGGTCCGCGTCGGTGCGGGACAGGCCGAGGCGGACGCCGCGCACCCCGGCGGCGGCGGTCTCCGCGTGATTCCAGTGGCCGAACCGGTTCTCGTGGTAGAAGGGCAGCCCCATCAGCAGATCCGTCGAGTCCGGGGTGACTTCGAGCGCAAGCGCGGTCTGCTGGGCCACGTAACCGCCGTAGGTGCTCTGCAAGGGCTGCATGGTGTCGTACGACATGACGGCGATCTGGTCGACGCGGCGGGCGACCTCGCCGAAGAACTCCTGCGACCACCACTTCGGGTGTCCGGCGACCGTGCCCCAGAAGGAGTGGAAGCCCGGCAGCGGGTCGATCTGGTGCGCGGCGACGGACAGTTGCGCGTGCCGTTCCCCGGTGAGGCGGTGCAGCGAGTCGAGCAGGGAGAGGTAGTCGCGGTCCCCCGAGTGCAGGGGCTCCAGGTCGAAGTGGGCGCCCTCGAAGCCCGCGTCCAGGATGGCGCGGGTGGAGCGGACGACGGCGGCCCGGGTCCCGGCACGTTCGAGACGCATGCCGTCCGGGGTCTCGGTCGCCAGTACGTCGCCGAGCCACGCCTGTACCCGGACGCCCGGCAATTCCCGGTGCACGGCCTTCACCAGCCAGCCGGCCTTCGGATAGGCCGACGCGGGCAGGGTGCCGTCGTGCTCCAGCGGGCCCGCGTGCACGTACAGGTCCCGGATGCCGGTCGTCTTCAATTCCCGCGCCAGGGCGGCGACGTCGGCGTCCTTCTTCCGCCCGTCGACCCAGGCGTGCCCGAGCCAGATCGCGTCCCGGCCCCTGGTGTACGTGCCGTCGGCCGGGTCGCCGGTGTAGTTGACGCGCAACGCGATCTCGGCACCGAGGACGGGGAGAACGAGCGCGAGGACGAGGACGTAGGCGGTACGCCGGGTCCAGCGCGCCCAACGTCGCCGCCGGGCCCGCTCCGCCGCCGACTCCGGCACCACTGCCGACTCCGACCTGGCCCCCGCCGCCGACTCCGACTTGCTTGCCGGCACCGACTTGTCCTCCGGCACCACCGCAGACTCCACCGCCGACCCCCGCCCGGCTTCCGGCACCGACTCGGTCTTGGGCTCCGCCGCCGGCACCGACTTGTCCTCCGGCACCACCGCAGACTCCACCGCCGACCCCCGCCCGGCTTCCGGCACCGACTCGGTCTTGGGCTCCGCTGCCGGCTCCGGATCAGGTGCCGGCGTCGGCTCCGGTGTCACGTCCTCCGCGTCCGCCGGTACTGCGCCGTTCTCCGGCACCCGTTCCGTCCGTTCCACTCCCGGATCCCCCTCGCGGCTCGCCCCCGCCCCTGTGGCCGGTGTCGCCACAGGGGACGACGGCTGCCGGGGCTCCGGTTGCGATCTTGGCCGGATCCGGTCCCCGGCGCTCGGGTCAGAACAGGCTGAGCAGAGCCTCCGCCGGGTCCGTGAGCGCCGTACCGCCGTCGGGGAGCGGGAGTTCGAACCACACCGTCTTGCCGCGCGGCGTACGCCGGGAGCCCCACGCCGCGGAGAGCAGGCCGACGAGCTGGAGCCCCCGGCCGCCCTCGTCCGTGTCGCGGGCCCGGCGGCGACGCGGCTGCACCAGACCCGCGTCCCAGACCTCGCACACCAGCGTCCGGTCGAGCAGCAGCCGCAGCCGTATCTCGCCCTCGCCGTACCTGAGCGCGTTCGTCACCAGCTCGCTGACCAGCAGCTCCGCCGTGTCCACCAGCGGTTCCAGGTCCCACGAGAGGAGCTGGCCGCGCGCGTACTCCCGGGCGCGGCCCACGCTGCGCGGCTCCCGCGGCAGCGTCCAGTCGCCGACGGACTCGGCGGGCAGCCCCTGTACACGTGCCAGCAGCAGGGCGATGTCGTCCTCGCCGTGCCGGGTGTTCAGGGTGCTCAGGACGTGGTCGCAGACGTCCTCCAGGGGTGCGGAGGGGTCGGTCAGGGCACCGACGAACGCGTGCAGCCCCTCGTCCAGCGGGTGGTCGCGCGATTCGACGAGTCCGTCCGTGTAGAGCGCGAGGAGTGCTCCCTCCGGCAGTTCGACCTCCACCTCCTCGAACGGTTCGCCGCCGACGCCGAGCGGCATGCCCGGCGGTACGTCGAGCATCAGCGCGGTCTCGCCCGGCTCGACCAGGACCGGCGGCAGATGGCCCGCGTTGGCGAAGGTGCACCGGCGGGTGACGGAGTCGTAGACCGCGTACACGCAGGTGGCGAGGTAGACCTCGGAGAGGTCGGCGTCGCGGGGCTGGCGGGCCGTGCGGGTGGCCTGCTGGACGCCCCCGGGGGTGCCGAGCCCGCGGGCGATCTCGTCGAGCGCCGAGAGGACCTCGGCCGGTTCGAGGTCGAGCAGGGCCAGGGTGCGGACGGCGGTGCGCAGTTCGCCCATCGCGACGGCGGCGCGCAGCCCGCGGCCCATGACGTCGCCGACGACCAGCGCGGTGCGGTGGCCCGGCAGTTCGATGACGTCGAACCAGTCGCCGCCGACCTCGGTGGCCGCGTTGCCCGGGAGGTAGCGGCAGGCGATGTCGAGGCCGGACGCCTCGGGGTCGCCGGGCGGCAGCAGGGACCGCTGGAGGATCAGCGCCCGCTGGTGCTCGCGCCGGTAGAGCCGGGCGTTGTCGATGCAGACGGCGGCACGGGCCGCGAGCTCCACCGCCAGGCCGCGGTCGCGTTCGCCGAACGGCTCGCTGCCCTTGGCGCGGGCGAACTGCACCAGGCCCACGACCGTGTCGTGCGCGACCATCGGCACGGCGAGCGTGGACTGTATCAGGCTGCCCTCCTCGGCCGGCACGGGCTGCGGCCGGCCGGTGCGCAGGGCGTCAGCGCACGGCGAGTTGAACGGGTAGTGGTGGACGGCGCCGACCGCGACGGGCGCGGGGCCGCCGTTGAAGGGCGCGTCGGAGACGGCACTGGAGAAGGCGACGCGGCGGAGTTCGGCGCTGCCGTCGGCCAGTCCCGGCGGGGCCTCGTCGCCCGCCAGGAGCCCCTGGTAGAGGTCGACGGTGGCGAGGTCGCAGAAGCCGGGGACGACGACGTCGAGGAGTTCGCGTGCGGTGGTCTCCAGGTCGAGCGAGTTGCCGATGCGGGCGCCGGCCTCGTTCAGGAGGGCGAGATTGCGCCGTGCGGCGGCGGCCTCGCGGGCGGCGGCGCGGCGGCCGGTGATGTCGGTGCCCAGCCAGGCGATGCCTATGGGCCGGCCCGTGCCGCTGTGCACGCGGTAGAGGTTGATGGACCAGTGCCGGCGTTCGTCGGAGCCCGGGACCTGGCCGGTGACGTGCATCTCCGTGATGGAGTTGCCGGTTTCGAGGACCCGGCGCAGGGTCGCGGCGACCCGCTCGGCCTCCGAGCGCGGCAGGTAGTCGTGGACGCTGTGGCCGCGGTGGTCGTCGACCTTGCCGCCGAACACCGAGGCGAAGCGCTGGTTGGCCCGGCGAATCCGCAGGTCGGTGTCGATGAGCAGGAAGGCGAACGGAGATTGACCGAAAATCGCCTGCGAGGCGGCGAGGTCCGTCTCGATCCGGCGCAGGGTGCGGACGTCCACGACGATGCAGACGGCGGACCGCTCGCCCTGCTCGGTCGTGGTGGGCATCACATAGACCTCGGCGAGCCCGCTCACCCCCTCGCCGCCCTCGTCGGCGGGCGGCACCCGGAAGGGGACCACGCCGGTCCACTCGCGGCCGTCGAGGATCTCGGCCATCTTGCGGTGCCCGCGCTCGCGCCGGTCCGCGGCGACGAACGCCTCGATGGGGTCCGTGCCGACGGCACGCTCGGCGCTGATGCCGAAGAGCCGCTCCGCGCGCGAGCTCCACTGATCGACGAGCCCGTCGGGGCCGACGGAGAACGAGGCGACCTTGATGTAGTCGTACATCGAGCCGGGCGGGCTGCTCTGCCACATCGTGTCACCCGCGGACTCCGCCGTCAGTGCGGTCTCCGCGGGCCCGCGGGGCGCGTCGTCCCCCGTGGCGTCGGCCCTCTCGCCGTCCGACGGGTCATCGGACTCCGTGGCCCTCGCTGGTATCTCGCTCACGCGAACCGTCCCCTCCAGCTCACCGCGTCCGGCACCGGTCACCGGAGGCGGCTGCCCGCAGTATCCAGCACTACGGCGCCGCACGACACGGTGTTCACGATCACAGCACGGTCCCGATGGTTTTAGGACCTGCCGGCACATACTCCCAGTCTTCTAACCAGGTGAGGCGCGCTCGAACCAAAAGCTGCGGACCGTACCACTGGCTGGAATCGATCTCTTCCGCCCCTGTTCACCCCGGTGCACCCGTGCGTACCGGCCGGGTGCCCGCCCCGCGGGGCGGCCATGCCGGTGGGCCGCGAGCCCCTCGCGCCACGTCCGGCCCGCCGGTTCACCCCGGAACCGCCAGTTCGAACCAGACCGTTTTCCCGCACGCGTCGGGCCGCGCTCCCCAGCGCCGCGAGGAGCCGGAGAGCAGTTGAAGGCCCCGGCCGCTCTCCTCGTCCGCGTGCGCGACCCGCTCCCGGGGCAGCTCGGGCAGCGGGTCGGAGACCTCGACCACCAGGGCGTCCGGCATCCCGGCGGGCCGCACGAGCCGTACGCCGATGGGGCCTTCGGCATGCCGCAGGGAGTTGGTCACCAACTCGCTGACCAGCAGGGCGGCGACGTCGCCGAGGATGTCGAGACCCCAGGTGCGCAGTTGGCCGCGGACGCAGGCACGTGCGGTGCGCACGGCGCCCGGATCCGCCGGGAACGTCCACTCGGCGCATTCGCCTTCGGTGTCGAGCACGCCGATCACTTCCCAGGCCAGACCCACACATGTCCGTTTTCATGGGGTTAATGGGCACATACCCGATATCCATGGCGGCTTACCGCACCCATGGGGGCACTCTGGCACGAACGGCGTACAAGGGCGCCGGTCACTGGCACCCGATGCGCCCCGTACGCCCCACGGACCGGAGCCGTACGCCGCCATGGACGATCCGCCGGCCGCGCGGGAGAGGAACGCGGGTCAGAGCAACTGCCCGGCCGCCCGGAGATCGTCGAACAGCAGCTGGTCGACCGGCGGCACCAGCGGCCGGTCCGCGTACGAGAACCAGGCCGTCTCCTCGATCTCGCTGCTCGGCGCGAGTGTCCCCGCGTAGTCCGCGGTGTAGCAGCTCATACGCACCACGGTGCCGGGCGGCAGCCCGGGCACCCCGGCCTCGTACGTGCCCACGTGGACCGCCGTCGCCGCGTCGAGGAGCACGGTCAGCTCCTCCTTGATCTCGCGCAGCAGTGTCCCGAGATCGTTCTCCGCGCCTTCACGCTTGCCGCCGGGGATGTAGAAGACGTCCTTGCCGCGCGGCCGCGCGCAGAGGATCCGGCCGTCCTCGATCCGCACCCAGGCCACCGTGTCGATCAGGCGGCCCGTCACTTCCCGGGATCTCGGACCTTCCGGCTCCCCTGGCTCTTCCGGGTCCCCCTGCTCTCCAGGGCGGCGATCGTCTCGTCGAGCCACTTGCTCTCCTCGGTGGTGGTGGCCCAGACGATACGGCGCATGCCCTGCCGGAACGGATCGGGGGCCCCCTCGGCCCGCACCGGCTCGCCGCCACGGTGGAAGAAGAGGCCCGACGGCCGGTCCGCTCGTCCTGGCCGGCGGCGCCCGGGAGATTCCGGTTCGGGCGCCGGCTCACCGGATCAGAGGGTCCCGCTCTGGCTGATGCGCTCGACCCAGTAGAGCTGCTTGTGCTCCCGGCTGTCGAGGCTGTCCGCGATCTTCTGGGCCTCGGCCCTCGTCGCGTACCTGCCGACTCGGTAGCGATTGCCGTTGTCGTCCTGCCGTATGACGAGCCAGGGGAGAGTCATCGTGCCGTCGTTCATCGCGCCCCTCCTCTGCCCGCCCTCGGCTCGGGTCGCGCCCCGCCCTCCAAGGAAACCGCAATCCGCATATGCCCGAGCGTACGCCTTACCTTCACTCAGCGAATACGGGTCCACACAAAGAGATACGCAATAAGCCATGAGGAAAGGGGGCAACCCAACGGCGCACGGCAGGGAGTGAGCGCCGGGTAGCGCAGGGTATCCGGCGCGCAGTGCGCGAACGGCGCGGAAGGCGGGGCCCGCGGGGGCCCGCAAGAAAGGCCAGATTCCACCGCGCCGCAGGCCGGACCGGTTCAACGGACGGCGAATCGTCCCGCGCTCGACGGGGCGGCGGACGACTTCTGGGGTCTGCCGACGGCGACCGGGACCCCGCGGGCGCGCGCGGCGGCGGTCACTTCACCGGCGGTCGCCGCTCCGCTCCGGCGGTCACTTCACCGGCGGTCGCCGCTCCGCCCCGGCGGTCACTTCACCGGCAAGTGGTACGCCACCCGGTACCGGTCCGCCGGGACGACCACGTCCGCCGTCTCGACCGGGCGCCCCGACGCGAAGTACGTCCGCTGGACGACCAGGACGACATGGCCCGGCACCCCGCCCAGCGCGAGCAGTTCCTCGGCGAGGCCGGGGCGGGCCCCGACCTCCTCCGTCACGTTGTCCACGACCACGTCGATGGCGGCCATGCGCTCGACGACGCCCATACCGCCGAGCGGGCCCTCCTCGGGGAGCATGACGGGCGTGCGGCCGGTCAGGGCGAGCGGCTCCCAGGACGTGGAGAGCATCATCGGCTCGCCCGCGTCCCGGAACACGTACTTCGTGCGCATCACGCGGTCGCCGGGCCGGATGCCGAGCCGCTCGGCGATCGCGCTGCCGGCCTCGGTCTGCTCGCTCTTGGACTCCCAGGTGCCGCGCGCCGAGGCGTCGGCCTGCTCCTGGCGGAACGGGGTGGCGCCGCTGTCGGGGCGGTAGCCGGAGCGGGCGACGCGGCGCGGCACCGGCCGCTCCCGTACATACGTGCCGGAGCCGGAGCGGCCCTCGACCAGCCCTTCGGCCATCAGCACCTTGCGCGCTTCCAGGGCGACGGTGTCCGAGACTCCGTACTCCTCGCGGATGCGGGCCTGGGAGGGGAGGCGGGTGTGCGGTGGCAGCGAACCGTCCACGATCTTCTTGCGGAGATCACCCGCGACACGCAGATACGCCGGCTGCTCACCGAATGTCACTGGCCGCTCCCATCAGGCTGTACAGACAGCAACAGCCTGGCAACCGTATGTTGCGCCATGCAAGCAAAGGCCAGAGAATCACTCGATGTGATGACTTGTACCGGCGAAGGGCTTTACGCAGGCACTTTCTCCCCGCTATAGGCGACGATCACACCTCCAGCTCGCCGCCGTCTCCTCCGTCGCCCTCGCCGCTGCCGCCCTCCTCGTACGTCGGAGGCGTCGTGGCGAGGCCCAGAGCCTTGCGTGCGGTGACCGTCCGGGTGGCGTCGATGTACCCCGCACCCTTGTCGTAGTGGGCGTAGAAGGTGTCCGCGTCGGTCGCCTTCGCGGCCTTCGCCCACTCCTTCTGGCCCGCCTCCAGGTCCTTGACGATGTCGTCCACGGCGCCCGAGGCGTCGGAGCCGAAGGTGTGGTCGCGCAGCAGGCCCGCCTGCTCGGTGAGCGCGTCCGACACCCGGGTCGCCCACTCCTTGTGGCCCGGCAGGTCGTCCTCGACGTACGGCTCCTCGGGGGCCGAGTCCAGCGCCACGTTCAGCACGTGCGCGGCTTCCAGATAGGCGAGCTGGTCCTCGTCGAGCGTGGTCTCGTCATTGCGCAGCGAACCGGTGAGGGACGCCGTCTCGTCGGTGTTCCCGAACATGCAGGTGATCTCGCGGTCGCCGAGGCCCCAGCTCTGCCGGGTGGGCGTGAAGTAGTAGACGTCCACGTCCGCCGGGAGCGCCCAGGAGTCCATGGCGTACTGGTCCTGGAGCGCGTAGCACTTGGTGTCGGCCGTCTCCGTCACCTCGTCGTAGCCGGGGTAGGACCCGCTCGGCAGGGTGAAGCTGGCGAACACCTCGGCGTCGTGCTCGCCGTCGCACGCCACCTTGTCGACGTCGTAGGCCAGGCCCTCCAGCGAGCCGCCCGGCGTGTTGAAGCACTCCCCCTTGTCGACGGTGAAGGTGACGCCGCCCGCGTCGTCCGCCGCCTCGCTGAAGCCCTCCCAGAAGTCGGAGGCGCCGCCCGTCGTCAGGGCCAGCACCCACAGCAGGACACCGATCGACGACATCACGATGCCGCCGATCGCGAAGCCCTTGCCCTGCTCGCCGCGCTTCTTGATCTGCGTCAGCGCGATGATCCCGAGGATCGCCCCGACGGCGGGCAGGAAGCAGAGGATGCCGAGGACGAGCGCGGTGACCGCGAGGCCGTTCGTCGGGGCGGGGCGGTTGTACGGCGAGTAGCCCTGGTTCCAGACCTGGTACGGCTGCTGCGGGTACGGGCCCTGCGGGTAGGGCTGCTGCGGGTAGGGCTGCTGCTGGTACGGGTCCTGCGCGTAGGCGCCCTGCGGGTACGGGCCTTGCGCGTACGGCTGCTGGTGGGGAGCCTGTGGGTACGGCGGCTGCTGGTCCGGCGCCGCCTGCGGGTGGGGCGGCTGCTGCGGACCCTGCGGCTGCTCGGGTCCGGTGGGCGGGGGTATGGACACGAGTACCGTGCTCCTCAACCGAAATGTCTGCGCGACGAACGTACGACTGTCGTACGTTTGGGCGCATCGTAAGCGGGGTGCGGACGGGGGCGGTATGCGGATACCGGATGCGACGGTCCGGGCCGTGAGCGGTCTGACCTCGCGGTGGGCGCGGACGGTGTCCGGTCCGACCGTCTTCTCGGCGGCCGGTGTCTGGCCGCTGCTGGCGTTCCTCGCGACCGCGGCGCAGGGCACGCTCCGGCGGGACCTGCTGGACGCGGTGGGCCTGCCGTCCGGCGAACCGGCCGCCGCGGCACGGCAGTTGATGGCCGCCATGAACGAGTTGCGCGGCGTCGACACGGCCCTCGGCCTGTGGACGCATCGCGACCTTCCCCTGCGCGCGGAGTGGGTCGCCGGGCTCGCGGCCGGCACGCACGGGGTGCTCACCGGGGACCTGCGGGCCGACCGGGCGGCGCTGGACGCGTGGGCGGCGGAGCGCACGGACGGGCTGATCCGGCGGATGCCGGCCGCGCTGACCGACGACACCGAACTGGTCCTGGCCGGGGCCCTCGCCCTGCGCACGCGCTGGCTGCGCCCGTTCCACGAGCACCCGCTCATGCCGGAGACGGGCCCGTGGCGGGGCCGCGAACTGCTCGGCCTGTACCGCAGGAGCACCCTGCTCGACCGTGTCGGCGTGGCGGACACGCCCGAGGGCACCGTCACCGAGCTGAAGGTGCTCGGCGACCAGGGCACCGACGTCCATCTGCTGCTCGGCGAGGAGCGGATGGCACCGGCGCAGGTCCTGTGCGCGGGCCTGGACGTGCTGGCCGGCGGGCACCAGGTCCTGCCGGGCACCCGGCTCCCGTACGGCTCCCCGGGGCCCGGCCTCGAGGTCGTCCGGGAACACAGCGCCACCCCCGATCCCCCGACGCTCGACGTCACGACGGTGGCCTACGACCTGACGGCCGAGCACGATCTGCTGGCGGCCCACCGGGTGTTCGGGCTGACCGCCGCGTTGCACGACCCCGGCGCGGGACAGTTCCCCGGGATCAGCGCCCACTCGCCGGGCATCGGGGCGGCCCGGCAGTCCGCGGTCGCGGCGTTCGGCGCACTGGGCTTCCGCGCCGCCGTGGTGACCGCGATCACGGCCGTCGCCACCGGCGTACCGCTGCTGCGTCATCCGACCACCGAGGTCCGCGCGACCTTCGACCGGCCCTTCGGCTTCCTGGCCCTGCACCGCACCTCACGTCTGGTGCTCGCGGCCGGCTGGGTCACCGACCCGCAGCCGTTCCGCGAGGGCTATCCGGACATACACCTCTAACCTGCGCGTATGACACCCTTGCCGGACCGTTTCTGTCCCGTCGACGGCACGCGCGTCCCGGCCGGCTCGCTCGCCTGGCGCTGCCCGGCCTGCGGCGGCCCGCTCGATCTCGACTTCTCTCCGACGCCCGCGAACCTCAAATCCCTTTCCGGACGGGTCAATTCGCTCTGGCGGTACGCGGAGTGCCTGCCCCTGGCCGCCCCGACGGTGACGCTCGGCGAGGGCCGCACCCCGCTGGTGGAGCTGCGCGAGGGCGTCTTCGCCAAACTCGACTTCCTCACCCCGACCCTGTCCTTCAAGGACCGCGGCGCCGTCCTCCTCACCGAACTGGCCCTGCGTCTCGGCCCCCGCCAGGTGATCGCCGACAGCAGCGGCAACGCGGGCACGGCCGTCGCCGCGTACTGCGCCCGGGCCGCCCTGCCCTGCACGGTGTACGTCCCCACCGGCACCCCGGCCGGGAAGCTGGAGCAGATCGGCGCGCACGGGGCCCGCGTCGAGGTGGTGGACGGCGACCGGGAGGCCGCGGCCGCGACGGCCCGCGAGGCGGCGGACACCCCGGACACCTTCTACGCCTCGCACGTCTTCAACCCGTACTTCCTGCACGGCACCAAGACGCACGTGTACGAGATCTGGGAGGACCTCGGCGGGCGGCTCCCGGACGTCCTGGTCCTGCCCGTCGGCAACGGCACCCTGCTCCTGGGCGCCGCCCTCGCGATCGGCGAACTGCACGCGGCCGGGCTGATCGGCCGGCGGCCCGCCCTGTACGCGGTGCAGTCCGCCGCGGTGGCGCCGCTGGCCGACGCCTGGGCCGCGGGCGCGGACGACCTGACCGGCACGGCCCCCGCCGCCCCCACCTCGGCCGAGGGCATCGCGATCCCCCGCCCGGCCCGGGCCCGGCAGATCCTGCGCGCCGTCCGCGCGACGGGCGGCACCTTCCTGACCGTCACGGACGACCGGATCCGCCACGCCCAGCGCGACCTGGCCTCACAGGGCCTGTACGTCGAACCGACCGGCGCGGCCGCCTGGGCGGCCGTCCGCGAGGGCGCCCTCGGCGAACGCACGGCGGTGGTGCCTCTGTGCGGGACGGGGCTCGCTCGGGGGTGAGGGGGCGGCCGGGGGTGAGGGAGGGAGAGCGCGGCCGGGGATGCGGGGGCGTGACTGGGGATGCCGGGGACGTGACCGGGGGTACGGGAACCCGCGCCCGCCGGGGCGGTGGCGGTGATCGCGGTGATGCGGTGATCGCGGGGGTGGCGGTGGTGGCGGCGCGGGGGCGACCCGTGTGCCGGGCCACCCCGTATCGCGCCGCCCTGTGCCGGGCCGCCCCGTGCCGCGCCGTGCGCTCAGGCGTCGTCGAAGTCCGTCGCCCGGGTGTCCTTCTCCCACGCCGTGATGTCCGCGCGCACCTGGTCGAGGTGGGCCAGGACCGCCGTCACGCCGTCGTCGCCGAGCGGCAGCCGCAGCGGGGTGCGCTCGGAGTCCAGCGCGGCCAGGATCACGGCCGCCGCCTTCGCCGGGTCGCCGGGCTGGGCCCCGTCGCTGCTCCGCACCATCCGGCGGGTGGCGCCCACCGTCGCGTCGTACGCGGATATCTCGTCGCTGATCCCGGCCCGCCCGGTGTCCATCAGCGAGGTGCGGAAGGCGCCCGGCTCGACGATCAGCACCTTGATCCCGAACTCCCTGACCTCGTCGGCGAGCGCCTCGGACATCCCCTCCAGCGCGAACTTCGTACCGCTGTACGCCGCGAAGCCCGCGAAGGACATCTGCCCGCCCATGCTGCTGAGCTGCACGACGGCGCCGGAGCGGCGTGCGCGCATGTGCGGCAGCGCGGCCCGCACCAGCGCGGCGGGGCCGAAGACGTGCACGTCGAAGAGGGAGCGCAGCTCGTCGTCGCTGGTCTCCTCCAGTGCCCCGACATGCGTCCGCCCGGCGCTGTTGACCAGGACGTCGATCCGCCCGTGCCGCGCCACGACGTCCGCGACCACCGCCTCGGCCGCGGCCACGTCCGTGACGTCGAGCGCCAGTGCCTCCGCCCTGCCGGGGTGGGCGGCGACCAGGTCGTCCAGTGCCTCCGCCCTCCGCGCGGCACCGACGACCGTGTCCCCGGCACCGAGCGCCGCCTCGGCGATCGCCCGCCCGAGCCCGCTGCTGGCACCGGTGACCAGCCATACCCTGCTCATGATCTTCCCCCTCCGCCCGCGCGCCGTGCCGTCCACGTGCGCCGCGGCTCCACCCTTGTCTCAAGTCGCACCGCACGTCCACCGCTTATCGAGCGCGCCGGCATAACTGGTCGGCCGAGCCGCCGTCGGCGGTCGGACGATTGCGGCGGTGGTCAGACGGTTTCGTCCAGGAGGCGGCGGTGTTCGGCGGGGAGGGCGAGGCGGGCACCGGCCAGGGCCTCGTCGAGCTGCCGCGGGGTGCTGACCCCGACGATCGGGGTGATGGCCGGCTGCCCGCCGATCAGCCATGCGAGGACGACCTGACCGCGGCTCACACCGAGCTCCGCGGCCACCTTGGTCAGGGCCGCGAGGCGCCGGGTGGTGCCCGGATGGTCGTACGCCTCGGGCAGTTCGCGGGCGGGGTTGTCGTAGAAGCCGTAGAGCAGCGCGGTGTAGACCCACAGGGAGAGGTCCGGATGGCTGTCGACGTAGTCGGTGACCTCCTCGGTGACCCAGCCGAACCGGTGGTCCTCGCCGGGCACCGGCACACCCGGCCGGGGCTGGAGGTAGGAGTGGCGGAGCTGGAGCGCGGTGTATCCGGTCCAGCCGTTCTCCTGGGCGGTCCGCCGGGACCGCTCCACCCGCCACACCGGGTGGTTGGAGCAGCCGAGCCGCCCCACGGTGCCGTCGGCGGCCAGCGCGCCGAACGCCTCCGCGGACTCCTCCAGCGGCACCGAACGGTCCTCCATGTGGGCCCAGTACAGGTCGATCCGGTCGGTGCCGATGCGGCGCAGGCTGCCCTCGGCGGCCGATCTGATCGCGGGTGCCGACAGTCCCTGGCGGTTGGCCGGCCAGTCGCCGGGGCCGACCGGTTCGGCGCCCACCTTGGTGCTGATGTACACCTGGTCGCGCCGGCCCGGACTGCGGGCCAGCCAGCGCCCGAGCACCTCCTCGCTCTTGCCGCCGCGACCGCTCGGATCGTCCCAGAAGGCGTAGCAGTCGGCCGTGTCCAGCATCGTCCCGCCCGCGTCCACGAACCGGTCGAGCAGGTCCATCGACGTGGCGGCGTCCAGCGTGGTGCCGAATTTCATGATTCCCAGCGCGAACTTCACTTCGGGCACGACTCGGTCCTTTACTGAGGGGCTTCACTGCGGGGCTTCACTGCGGGGCTTCACTGCGGGGCTGCATGCGCTGGTGATGCTGGCAGTTGAAGTGCACGCGAGGGCAAGGCCGTACGGGCGTGGATGTCGGACCTGTGCTTGGTCGCCTGCCCGGCCGTCTGTTCGCCTGGTCGCCTGCCCGGCCGTCTGTTCGCCTGGTCGCCTGCCCGGCCGTCTGTTCGCCTGGTCGCCTGCCCGGACGGGGTCAGGTGATCAGCCGCTCGACCGCCTTGAGGGTGCGGCCCGCGCCGTCCTCGGTCGCCATGTGCTGCGCGGCGATCGCGGCGGCTCGCGCGTACGCCTGCCGCTTGACGACGACATCGAATGCGTCGGCGAGCCGTTCCGCGGTGAGGGACCGGAAGGGTATCGGGGCGGTGGCGGCGCCGAGGGCGGCCAGCCGTCCGGCCCAGAACGGCTGGTCGGCGGTGACGGGCACGGCGACCGAGGGCACCCCGGCGCGCAACGCGGCGGCCGACGTACCGGCCCCGGCGTGATGGACCACCGCGGCCACCCTTGGAAACAGCAG
Source organism: Streptomyces sp. NPDC059785 (assembly GCF_042732375.1). Lineage (NCBI taxonomy): Bacteria > Bacillati > Actinomycetota > Actinomycetes > Kitasatosporales > Streptomycetaceae > Streptomyces > Streptomyces sp. NPDC059785. Next base: position 138,131 of record NZ_JBHWHV010000012.1, on the reverse strand, counting down.
CTCGTGCGGTACGTCCGTCATCGGGCTTCCTGGGTGTTGGGGTGGTCGGCTGCGTTCGTCGGGCCGTCCGTGCGTCGGGTCGCGTTGGCGTGTACCGCTCTGCGCAGGTACGCGGCCAGTCCCGGGCGCTGCTGCGACGGCGGTACGACCAGGGCGAAGGCGCGTGCGTCGGCGGCGAAGTCGTCCGCGATGCGCCGGTGCATGCCGGGCGGGCAGGAGGTGAACCAGCGCGAGACGTGCAGGCGGTGTTCCTCGGCGAGGTCCATGACCCGCTCGCCGTCGTACGGTTCCCCCTCGTCGAAGGCGGCGAGCAGTTCCCCGCGCCAGGCCGCGGCCTCGCCCATGAGCTGCCGCCAGTCGTCCTTGGTGTGCGCGGCTGCGCGTGCCATCGACTCCCGCTGCCCCGCCGAGTCCGCCCACCTCAGCTCCGCCTCCGTGGCGTAGCTCAAGTCGAAGGTGATCTCGCCGAACACCTCGAAGCGTTCCCCGGGCGTCAGGGACACCCCGGTCTGCTGCACCTCGATGGCCCGTTCCGCGACCTCGGCCAGCCGTTGCAGCCGGGCGATCTCCTCGCTCAGCCGCCGCTGCCGGGCCCGCAACTGCTCCACGGCGTTCGCCTGCGGGTCCTTCAGGATCGCGGCGATCTCGTCGAGGGTGAAGCCGAGTTCCCGGTAGAAGAGGATCTGCTGGAGCCGGGCCAGGTCGGCGTCGTCGTAGAGCCGGTAACCGGCGTTGCTGCGGCCGCTGGGGGAGAGCAGTCCCGCCTTGTCGTAGTGGTGCAGCGTACGGACCGTCACCCCGGCGAACGCCGAGACCTGGCCAACGGACCGGGTCGCCCCTGCGGCGTGGCTCATCCCTCATCCACCTCCTCTTTCGTCCCGTTCTCCGTACCGTTCCTGGCGGTTCCGCTCCTGACGGTTCCGCTCCTGACGGCTGCGTTCCTGACGGCTGCGTTCCGTCGGCGCCGGCTTGAAGCCTGACGCACGGGGAGGGTCAACCGGGGGCGGCGGCTCGGTCGGCGCCATCAGCTCGGAGCACGGTGGCGAGTGAACGGGACCGTTAAGGTGCGCGGTATGCAGCGCCTCGTACTCTTCGACCTCGACAACACGCTCGTGGACCGGCGGGACACGCTCGCCGCCTGGATCGCGGATTTCGCCGCGCGCCGACGTCTGGGCGCCGACGCGGAACAGGATCTGATGGGGCTGCTCGGTGAACGTGCCTATCCGTCGAGCTTCGAGCAGATCCGCACCCGGTACCGGCTGGCGGACACGGCGGATGACCTGTGGCAGTCCTACCGCGCCGGCATGGCGGCCATGGTGTCGTGCCCGCCCGACGTACTCGACGGCCTGGCCGAACTACGGGCACGGGGCTGGCGTGTCGGAGTCGCCACCAATGGCGCCACGGACATCCAGACGGCCAAGCTTCGGTCCACCGGCATCCGTGCCCGCGTGCACGGCATATGCATCTCCGAAGAAGCCGGTGTACGCAAGCCGGACCCACGGCACTTCGCCCTGGCCGCCGAGCGCTGCGGCGTGATGCCGGCCTCGAACGGCTGGATGATCGGTGACAACCCGGTCAATGACATCGGCGGCGGGCGCGCCGCGGGACTCGGCACCGTCTGGATCGCGGGCGGTGCCCGCTGGCCGGCCGATCTGCCCGCACCCGACCACAGCGTCGAGCGCACCCGCAGCGCCGTCGAGTTGCTTCTCACGGACGGCATCTCAGGACGTACCGCCTGATGGCCACGGTAGGACTGATGCACCCCGGCAGCATGGGTGCCGCGTTCGGTGCCCAACTGGTGGCCCGGGGACACACCGTGCTCTGGTGTCCGAAGGACCGGAGCGATTCCTCCTTCCAGCGCGCCACGCAGGCGGGCCTCGAGGCTGCCGCGCTGCCCGCTCTGCTCGCCCGAGCGGACCTCCTGCTGTCCCTGTGCCCCCCGGACGCGGCGGAGGACGTCGCCGGGCAGGTGGCGGAGCATGGCTTCGACGACAGGACGTACATCGAGGCGAACGCCATCGCTCCGTCGCGGACGCACCGTATCGCCGAACGCCTCCAGGACAGCGTCGTGCTCGACGCCGCCGTGGTCGGTTCGCCGCCGGTGGGCGGCAAGTTCCCGACGCTGTACCTGTCGGGGCCGGCCCGGCCCGCGACCGAGGCCGAGGAACTCTTCGCGGGCACCGACGTACGAACACGCTTCCTCGGTACGGACATCGGCAAGGCCTCGGCGCTCAAGCTCGCGTACTCCAGCTATCAGAAGGTCTCCCGGGTCCTGGCCGCAGTGGCGTACGCGGCTGCCGACACGCACGGGGTGGCCGGGGAACTGCTGGAGATCGCGGCCGGACGCAGTCGCAGTTACCTCGTGGAGACCGACTACATCCCGAAGACGGCTGCCCGCGCCTGGCGCTGGGGCCCGGAACTGGCCGATGCCTCGGTCCTGCTGGCCGAAGCCGGGCTGCCGGACTCCGTCACGCGCGCGGCCGTCGAGACGCTGGCCCGGTGGGACGGCGACAAGGACGCGCCGCTGGACGTCACGGAAGCCCTGTCCGCCTTGCGGGGAGAGCGAGCGCCGGACGGCCAACGGTGAGCGGGCCCGTACCGCGGTCGTCGCGCCCTGTGCTCAGGCGGAAGGCGGCGAGGCACACACGACGGTGTCGATCCGCTTCGCCGCTTCGCGAGGCGCTGTCCCGTCCGTGTCCACGCGCAGCTCCCACCGAGCGTACGGATGAGCCGCGAGATCGACTCGTGTGGCGTCCCAGGCGTGCAGCCGATCCTCGGTGTCGGTGTCGCCACGCAAAGGTGAGCGCCGGGCGGTGGTCTCCCTCGAACACCACAGCAGGATGCGCGTCCAGTGCGCCGGAAAGCGAGCCGTGACCTGCTCCACGCCGGCCATCTGACCGAGGTGGACGACGGGGACCCGGCCACCGTCCATCGCCTGCTCCAGGCCGGGCCGGTCGACGACATAGATGTTGCCGTACCGGTCATTGCGGTAGACGACGTCTCCGGCCGCCTCCAGACCGGCCAGCTGCGCGGGAGTGCTCATCCGGTAACCCGCCGTCCGGCCTTTCCCGATCTTGAGTCGGGTGAACGGGACGTAGCGCGGATCGAGTTCGGTGAGAGCGGCGGTGACCGTGTCCTTGCCCGAGGCCGGTGGACCGTACATCAGGATGCCGCGCGGGGGTCGGTCCGGCAGGCCGGCCGTCACCGGACCACCGCTCCGAAGACCTGGCGTACCTGGTCCGTGAGCGATATGGCGGCACCCAGGCGGTTGTCGACGACCATGTGCGGTACGACGGGTCGCAGGTCAACGTCGATGACGGCAGCGTACGCGTCCCAGTTCTGGAGCTTCCAGCTGTCCCGGGCGGCGGACCGGAAGCCGATGTACTCGTGCATGGTGTCGATGTCGCACAGCATCCACACCACGGCGACGGTGACTCCGCGTGCTTCGCACCGGTTGATCAGGCGGCGCATCCAGCCCGGGTCGGTGGCCTCGGACAGGAAGGGCGCCGTCAGCACGGTGCTGATCGCACAGTCGACGTTCGCGTACGCGGTCTCCAGCAAGCACTGGTATTCCAGCGGGCGGACCTTCTCCCGGTACAGGTCGGTGTGCCGGTCGTTGGGCTCGCTGCCCATCTCGACGAGGAGGCGCTCCACGAGCGGCCGGGTGATCGGGTCCTTGTCGAGCACGGGCCAGCCGGTGAGCCGGGAGACGAAGCGCGCGAACTCCGATTTACCGCTGCCCGCATAGCCTCCGACCATCATCAGCGTCGGCCGGTTCGGATCACCGCCGGTGTGCCGACGCTTCCAGGCATCGAGGATCCGCTGCTGGAGCCCGGGGCCGTCGGCCTCGTCCGTCCCGGGCGCGAGCTGTTGCAGCGCACGCTCGACGGCCAGCACATGTGCCCCGTTGTGCGGCTCGTCCGACTCGGTGAACGACAGCCGTGTCGCCTCGCCGGGAAGCGGGGTGCGAAACCCGAGGTCCGGTTCGGTGGCGCGGTAGAGCAGACAGTAGGCCCGACGGTAGTGCGGACCGGGATACACCTCCCCCTGCTCGTGCTGCCACAGCGTCTGGAAGTTGGCCGCGGGCACGGCGAGTCCGGCGGCAGCGGCGACCTCACGCAGCCGCTCGCCCGCGCCTTCGAGCGTCAGGCCGTGCGCCTCTCGCTGCTCCTTGAGCTTCTCGGGCCGCCACCCGGGACGGTTTCTGCCCACGTCTCTTACCGCCTGCTCCCCTGTGGTCATGATCCAAAGGCTAAGTCTGCCGCCCATGAGCTCGTGTGTAAGCGGAAGTTGAAAAGACAGGTCACTCCCCGATGAAGAGCAACCGAAACGGCTCGTGATACTCCTCGCCGCCCGCTGCCTGTGTCATGGATCCACCCAAGCGGTGATCGGAGAACGGGAGAAGACATGCAGCGCACCAGCACGACGTTCGGCCCCAGTCACCTGGTCATCGAGACCGGGACACCGCGGCCCGACGCCACGACCATCGTGGAGCGCAAAGGACTGGGCCACCCGGACACGCTCGCCGACCACCTCGCCGAACACCTCTCGCGGGCGTACAGCCAGTACACCCTGGAGCGCTTCGGTGCCGTCCTGCACCACAACTTCGACAAACTCGCCCTGCTCGGCGGCGCCAGCGAGGTCCGCTACGGAGAGGGGAAAATGACCTCGCCCGTCCGTGTTCTGATCAACGGGCGCGCCGCAGCCGTCTGCGGCGATGAGCAGATTCCGGTCGAGGGACTCGCCGAGGCCACCGTGCGTGAGTTCTTCGCCGAGCGGCTCCCGGAGGTTGCCGACCACCTCGACCTCCGGTTCCACATCACGAGCAACTCCAGCCCCGGCGCCGTTCTGACCGACGGTGCCGACGCGGAGCGCACGCGCTGGTTCGCGCCGCGCTCGGTGGAAGACCTGCGGGAGCGGCGTGTGCTGCTCGCGAACGACACCTCGCTGGGCACCGGATGGGCGCCGGAGAACCGTTTCGAGTCCTTCGTCCGGGAAATCGTCGACCACTTCAGCGGCACCAGCCCGTTCACGGCACGGCACCCGTGGTGCGGCAGCGACGTGAAGCTCATGGGCTACTGGGACGGCCAGGCCGCCGACGTCGTGCTGTGCGTTCCGCAGAAGTCCTCGTTCGTCGACAGCCGCGCCGCCTACCTCGACAACAAGCACACCGTCCGCACCGAATGCGAACGCCTCGCCGCCGTGCACCTGCCGGGAGCGCCGGTACGTTTCCGCCTCAATGTGCGGGACGTGCCGGAGAAGGACGAGTTCTACCTGACGTACACCGGTAGCTCCATCGAGTCCGGTGACGAGGGAGTCGTCGGCCGCGGCAACCGCGTGAACGGCCTGATCACCCCGCTCCGGCCGATGAACATGGAGGGCGCCAACGGCAAGAACCCCGTCTACCACGTCGGCAAGCTCTACAACCTGGCCGCCACCCGGCTCGCCGAGCGGCTCCACGCCGAGTTCGACGGTCACGCGGAAGTACACCTGGTCAGCGCCACCGGCGAGCGGCTCGACCGGCCCTGGCGCATCCTGGTGCGGCTCTCCTCCGAGGACGTACCGCCGGAGAAGGTGCAGGAGTTGGTCAAGGACGCGCTCGCTGCGTTCCCCGACCTCACCGAGGAGATCGTGCACCGCGGTGTGGTGATGAGCTGATGGCGACCGCGCCGACGCTGCCCACCGTCCCCGCGGGCTGCCGCAGCCGGCTCACCGCTCACTACGGGCCCGCGGTGAACGAGTGGCTCGACACCGTGCCCGCTCTGTTCGCCACGGCCGCTGAGAACTGGGGCTTCACCGTCGGCGCGTACCACGACGCGGGGCACTCCGCCGTCCTGGCGACAGCCGCCGACGCTCAGGGGGCTCCTCTGGTCCTCAAAGCCTGGCCGGACCGGAACCGCTACGTACACGAGACCTCCGCATTACGGCTCTGGTACGACGACGACGGCCCCGCTTCCGCATCCGTCCTGCGCGCCGACGACAACGTTCGGGCAGCCGCGGCGCTGACCATGGTCGGCGGCCATCCCGGCGGCGCGGTCCGGCCCCCCTCCACCGCCGAACACCTTCTGGTCGCCGAGGCACTCCACGGCCTCCATGCCACCGGACGGACAACGCCGCGGGCCGCCATGACGGACTTCCCTGTCCTCGAGGCGTACGTCGAGGAAGAGGTGGTGCCCCGCATCCACCGCAGGAGAGCACGGTTCGCCGGGCGGCAGATGGTCGACGCGGCGCTTTCCGTCCTCGTCGGGCTGCGTGAGGCATCGGACCGCACGACCGTGCTCCACGGTGATCTGTACCGCGAGAACATCCCCTTCGACCTCGACGGGGAGCCCGTACCGCTCGACCCCCTGCCGCTGCGCGGCGACGCCGTCTTCGACTGGGCGTTCTGGGTCGTCTACTACGAACTGGGGGCCCGTACGAACCACCGTTTCCGCCAGGCACTCACGACCTCGGGAATTCCCCTCACGGACCTGCTGCCCTGGTGCGTGCTGCTCAGCCTGGACGGTCTCCTCTACTACGCGGAGACGGGGGACTCGCGCCTGCCCACCATGACCGCCGTTCTGAACGCACTCCTCGTACGCTGCCGAAGGTCCATGCAATGACCACCTTCCTTCTGCGGCACGGCCGCACTCACTACAGCTCGCGCTATCTGGTCAACGGGGACGCCCGGCTCGCGCTCCCGCTCGACGACGAAGGGGCCCGCGCCTGCCGGACCGAGGGCCCCGCCCTGCGGGCGAAGGCGGCCGCCCGCGTCTGGGCCGTCAGCACCTTCACCCGCACCCACCAGACCGCGACTCTGCTCAGCGCCGATCCGGACCTGCGCCCGCACGTCCTCCCCCAGCTCGACGAACTGTCCTACGGCACCTTCGAGGGCGGACCTTTCCTGGACTACGCGACGTGGCTCCAGCAGCACGGCCCCCGAGCACGTCCGCCGGGCGCCCCGGAGTCCCAGCACGAAGGCATCCGCCGCATGCTGTACGGCGTCCGAGCGGCCCTGGACCTCCCCGGCCCACGCGTGATCGTCTCCCATGGCCTGCTGCTGTCCGTGCTCGGCTGGGACCTGACCCGTCCGCCGGGTGCCGCCATGCCCCTCTTCTTCCCGGAAGCACCCTGCCTGGCGCCGTTGCGCTACGCCGACGATCATCTGAAGGAGCGGACGGAGGCACTGCTGTCCGAGCTCGCCGGCCCCGCCCCGGAAGATCACGCCACCCGGCCGGGCTCCGCCCACGCGATCCCGTCCGCGAACGGGAGCGGCCCGGGCGGCGCAAAGAAATCGGACACGGCGACCGCCCACGACCTTGCTACCGTCGGACCACTATTCATTCCGTCCGAGGAGCAAAGCCCTCATGCATGATGCCCGCGTTCTGCTCGACATGGGTGATGAAGCCGTTCGCCGCCTGTCCCGCCGCGGCTACACCCTGGAGCTCTCCGCTCTGGAGAGCCTGCAGTCCCGTCGGAACAAAAGCATCCAGACCGGCGACGAGCTGCGCTCGGAGGCCAAGCGCGTAGCCCAGGAGGTGCAGCGCACGGCGAAGCAGGGCGGTGACATCTCAGCGCTCAAGGAGACGGCGCGCAAGCTCAAGGAGCAGGTCCGCGAGACCGAAGCCGAGCTGGAGACGGTGCAGGCGGAACTGACCGAGCTGCTGCTGAGCATCCCGAACCTGCCGGCCGACGAGGCACCCGACGGTGACTCCGAGGCCTTCGCGGTGGAACAGCGTCGCGTCGGCACCCCGCCGGCCTTCTCCTTCGAGCCCAAGGACCACGTCGACCTCGGTGAAGCCATGGGGATCTTGGACTTCGGCCGTGCGACCAAGCTGTCCGGTCCGCGCTTCAGCGTCCTGCGGGGCGTCGGCGCCGCCCTGGAGCGGGCGCTGGCGACCCTGCTGCTGGACCTGCACACCCGGCGGCACGACTACGTCGAACACTCGGTGCCGTTTCTGGTCACCCGCAAGACGATGACCGGCACCGGCCAGCTGCCGAAATTCGAGGAGGACCTGTTCAGGACCGGTGTCGCCGATCGCGACCTGTTCCTGATCCCGACCGCCGAGGTCCCGCTCACCAATCTCTACGCGGACGAGATCGTCCCGCCCGCAGAGCTGCCGATCGCCCTGACCGCGCACACGCCGTGCTTCCGCTCGGAGGCCGGCTCCTACGGACGGGACACTCGCGGCCTGATCCGGCAGCACCAGTTCGCCAAGGTGGAAATGGTCCGCATCTGCGCCCCGGACCAAGCACGAGCCGAGATGGAGAAGATGGTCGGCCACGCGGAGGCCTGTCTGAAGGAACTGGACCTGGCCTACCGTGTGGTCACCCTCGCCGCGGGCGACACCGGCTTCTCCGCGCAGCTCACCTACGACCTCGAGGTCTGGCTGCCCAGCCAGAGCACCTACCGGGAGATTTCGTCGGTCTCCGACTTCGGCACCTTCCAGGGCCGTCGGGCCGGCATCCGTACCCGGGACGCGAACGGCAAGCCCACCCCGGCCGCCACGGTCAACGGCTCCGGCCTGCCCATCGGCCGCACCCTGGCCGCCGTCCTGGAGCAGCACCAGCAGGCCGACGGCTCGATCCTGCTGCCTCAGTCCCTCGTCAAGTACCTCGGCTTCCGCCGGATCAAGGCGGACGGCACGCCCTCGGAGGCATAAGTGATAGTCGGCGTCTGCGACTTCCCCGGCAGTTACGCTTTCCCCCCGGCCGGATACGGCGGGATCGAACGATGGCTCTGGGCGGTCGCAGTAGGCGCCCGAGCCGCAGGCGCCGACGTCCACCTCCTCGGTCCGCTCTGGCGCGAAGACCTCGCCCCGCAGTGGACCCGCCGACCGGTCCGTCTGGAGGATCTGGAGGCGGGGTCCCGCACCGCCCGCGACCTGCGGGCCACCAACTACGACCTGCTCGTCGTCGGCCACGAATACCCGACCCTGTCCGCCTGGCGTCGCATGCGCGACACGCTGGACTGCGACGTGGCCACCTTTCAGCACAATCCCGACTTCCAGCACGCCAGTGACGCATTCGACGGCGAGCGCACCCGGCTGTACTGCTACTCGCCGGAGATGACCGAGCGGTACGCCGCCCACCAGCCGATTCCCGAACTCGCTGTGCACCTGGGTCTGGACGAGACCGAGCCCCCGTCCGCTCCGGGCCGCGACCTGGTCTGGCTCGGCCGCATCGACGAGGAGAAGGCTCCGCACCTGGCCGTACGTGCCGCCCAGATCCTCGGCCGCCGCATACGACTGGTCGGTCCGGTCTTCTCCACGGCCTATGTACGCAGCCATGCCCGGCTCTTCGACGCCGGCCATGTCGAATGGGTCGGTGAGGTGGGCGGCCCCGCGAAGACCGCTGCCTTCCGTGACGCCTCCGTGTTCGTCTACACCTACGGCCGCACCTATGTGGAGGCAGGCGCCGCCGTCTTCGGCGAATCACTTCGCGCCGGCACTCCCGTAGCCGCTCTGGCCTGGCGCAAGGGCACCTGCGCCGAAGCCGCGCTGTGCGACCGCACGGGCGCGGTCACTGTCGTCGACCCGGGGCAGGACGACGAGGCGGCGGCCCGGTCCCTGGCGGAGGCCGTGGTACGCGCCGAGGCCCTCGGCCACCGCGAGGTCCAGGCCATCGGGCAGCACCGCTTCGATCCGCAGCGCCACTTCTCGGCACTGGCGTCCCGGCCGTGCTGACCGCCGCCCGGCTGCCAGGCGTTCTCCGCAGGGCACTCGGCCCCCACTGGGAATTCACGCTCGACGGCGACCGCCTGTCCATCGAGCACCCGAAACGGGGCACCCCCTACCGGCCGCCCCGGCGTCACCTGCCCTGGCCGGAGCTTCTGGCCACGCTCGAAACCTCCTTCGCCGACCTCGGCGTCCCCCGCGCCGAGCCGCTTCCTCTGCGCTGGGGACGCGAGACCGAACTGACTGTCTCAGCGGTACAAGCCCTCGACCCGTATCTCAAACACCGCCGCCCCTTCCCGTACCGCCGGGGCTTCCTGCCGCAGCCGGTCGTCCGGCTCACCGGCCGGCGCGACGAACACGGCAATCTTCGCGACGGCTTCCTGACGTCCTTCGTCAACGCGTCCCGCATCCAGCCCATCAGCGACGTGAGCGAGTACGGCACCGTCCTCGACGAGTGGCTGACCGTCCTCTCCCGACTGAGCCTCCACGCACGCCACCTCAGCATCTACGGCGACCTCAGGATCTGGCAGCGCCGACAGGTGCGGGGCATCACCCTGCGCTACGACCACGCAGGTCTGGAGCTCGGCGACATCGTCCTGCTCTGGAACGCCGAAGACCCCTCCTGCATGGCGGTCGACCTCGGCACCGCCCTCGAACGCCTCGCCTGGGTCCGCTCCCGCCGCCGATGGCACGAGCTCATCCACGGCCGCTTCACCGACACGGCCGCGCCTGCGACCCTGGACGCCCTGCGTACGGCCACCTTGCTCCTCGGTCAGGGCATCGCACCGGCAGCCCGTGGCGCAGGAAGCATCACCCGCAGGATCATCGACGCGATCCCTTCTTCGATGCCGCCATTGGGCCTGAGCGCCGCCGTGCGTGAGAACCACGCGTTCTGGGCCCTGACAGCGCAGCTCGTCCCCTGGCCGGACATCAGCCGTCGTCTGGAGGGACTCACGCCGATGTGCGGGCAGCCCGTCCTACGCGCACGGTGGAGCCCCGTGACGCTCGGAAGCAGTCAGTGACCTGACTCCGGGGGTGAATCGGCGGGAACTCAAGGTGCCTACCGGTGGGTTCTCCCGGTGCTACCGGTGAGCAGTGGCCGAAGCGGTGACCCGCTGGATGGCCTCGATGGCTATGTCGGGGCGGTCGACGTGGATGTAGTGACCGCTTCCGGCGGCGGTGCTGAGGCTGCTGCGGCGGGAGAGCGCACGCCACTCGCGCTGGCCGTCGGCCCACATCCGCTCCAGGGCGGGCCCGTAGTCGGGGACCTCGGAGTACTGGGACTCGTGCTTGATGATCCGCACCGGGATGTTCCCGGCGGAGCGGACCCCGGCGTCGGCGATGAGGAACCGCTCCGGGTTCTGCCCCTCGTTCACCGCGATGGTCTGGTCGCGCAGCTCGGCCGCCATGCCGGTGGCCGATGCGGGGATCGCCTTCGTGACCCCGGCGGTCAGGGCGGGGATCGTGGCGTCCATCAGGACCAGGCCCTTGACCCGGTCCCGGTGGTCGGGGGCGTAGCGGGCGGCGATGTAACCGCCCAGGGAGTGGCCGGCCAGGACGACCGGGCGGTCACCGGCGATCCGGTCGAGCACCCCGGTCAGGATTCTGCCGGTGTCGTCGATGGTCTGGGTGCCGTTCGGCTGGTCGCTCGCGCCCTCGCCGAGCCGGTCGTAGGAGCAGACGCGGACCTTCTCACTCAAGGATTTTTGCAGGTCGGCCATCGTGTCGAGACCGTCGCCCCCTCCGGCCATCAGGACGACCACCGGCTTGCGTCCGGCCGAGCGGCCGGAGCACGAGACGTTGACGGAGTGACCGCCGACGCGGATCTTCCTGGTGCCCGAGACCACGCCCCCGTGGCCGTGCCGCCCGGTCGCGGCGGAGGCCAGCGGCGACTGCGCCTGGGCGGCAGCCTCCCCGTAACCGGCGATGCCCGCGCCGGCCACGGCACAGAACGTCACGGCCACAGCGGTTGCCTTGAACGAGCGGTTCACGGGGGCCTCCAAGAGACATGGTGAAGTCGAGAGACGTCGGGAGAAGACGAGGAAGAAGAAGACGACACCTCGTACGCTATGGAGCCCGCGACCCCGAATCGTCACCCCGACGAGGGCTTTTCCGCGTAGCTCTCAAGGGGGACGAACGACCTCCGAGGCGGGAGACGGGCACCGACGGGCCACCGGCAAGATGCCCACGGATACCGACGGACACCGACGGATACCGACGGACCCCGACGGACCCCGACGGACCCCGACCGGCACGGTCAAGGCACCGTCAGACGCCACCCTGTCCACCCTGTCCACCCTGTCCACCCTGTCCACCCGAGTCCACCCGATAAACGATCTTCCCGTCCAACTCCGCGAAACCGAGCGCCGTATAGAAGTCCCGCGCCCGCGGATTGTCGCGATCAGTCAGCCACTCCACCCGGCTGCAACCGGGGCGGGCGGCGGCCAGCGTACGCAGTTCGCTCATGAGCCGGGCTCCCACACCCTGCCGACGGAGGCCGTCGCGTACGTACAGCTCCTTGAGGAACAGGGAGTGGGTGGAACCCGCCGCGGGCCAGAGGAAGGAGTACGAGGCCAGACCGGCGAGGTCGCCGTCCGCGTCCTCGACCACGAGGGCGCACGCCAACGGCGGCGAACCGAACAGAGCCTCACCGACCTGCGCGCGGCGCTCCTCGAACGGCTGCACCTCGCTCGCCCCGTAGAACCGCTCGATCTCCTCGACCAGCCCGGCCAGACCGTCGACGTCGCGCTCCTCGGCGGCCCGAATGGTCACGCCCATGGTCATCTCGCTCTCCCCTCACCGTCGTTGCCTGCCGACAACCTCTCACCAGCGCACTCGCACCAGCCACCGCACCGGCCCCGTCAGGCCCCACTGGGTAAGGTCGAGTGACACCGAGCGGGGGAGGCAGCGCCATGGCCAGCGACATCGTGATCGCGCAGACGACCGTCGACGACGAGGAGCGGGCGCAGGTACTGGCGCGCGGCGCGGTCGAGAACCGCCTGGCGGCGTGCGCCCACATCGACGCGCCGTTCACCGCGGTGTACCGCTGGAAGGGCGCCGTCGAGACGGCCCGGGAATGGCGCGTCTCGTACAAGACGACCCTCGACCGGCTCCCGGAACTGGAGGCGTGGGTGACGGCCGAGCACCCCTACGACGTCCCGGAGTGGATCACCCTGCCGGTGACGGGCGGATCCGACGCCTACCTCGCCTGGGTGGTCGAGGAGACGCGTCCGCAGTAAGCGCCGTATCGGGCAGGGGAGACCAGCAGGCGTCGTGCTCGTGATGTGGTGCTGACGGTGACGGCGGCGGGACCATGACCTGCGGCGACGCCGATCTCGACTCGCGACCGGAACCGCACCTGGTTTGCGCCGGACGAAGTGCGACTCGTCGTCGAGGTCGTCTCCCCCGAGTCGGCCCACCGCGACCGCACGGTGAAGCTCCACAAGTACGCCGAGGCCGGTATCCCGCACTACTGGTGCATCGAGGACGAGAACGGCTCCCCCGTCGTCCACGCCTACGAACTCGACGCACCAACCCGCGCCTACGCACCCGCCGGCATCTTCCGCGGCACCCTCGAGCGCCCGGTGCCGTTCGAAGTCAGCCTGGATCTCGACAGCCTCGTACCGCTGCGCCCGGGGACGTGAACAACAGCCACCGGCACCCATCCGACGCAACGGACGGACGGCTGACCGCGCGAGGGCCCGAGCCACGCGCCGCGCCAGTACCGTGGTTCTCCGTGGACGGACAGCTGAGTGACGCGGAGCTCGACGAGCTGATCGAGCAGGCCACCGTGGACGCCTACGGTGACGACGAGCAGCTCACCGGTCTCTTCACGATGATCGAGGAGCATCTGGCCGTCCCCTTCACGACGGTCGTCCTCGGAGTCGAGGTCACAGTGAAGAAGGTGGACCTGCTGCCCGGCAGCCAGATCGTGGCCGTCTGCACCCGGGGCAGACACCGGCAGACGATCGGCATCCTCGACCTTCCCTTGCCGGACCCGGCGCCCGAGGGTGTCGAGTGGGTCGAGGCCTACCGGCGCTGGGGACCGTGACGGCGCAGAACTCGGCGTACGGCGCGGGGACGACTGCTGCGGCGATAGGGTCCACCCTGTGAGCGAGTACCAGTACTACGAATTCCAGGCGCTCGACCGGCCGCTCAGCTCCGAGGAGCAGGAGCAGCTGCGGGCCATCTCCACCCGGGCCCGCATCACCGCCACCAGCTTCACCAACCACTACGAGTGGGGCGACCTCAAGGGCGACCCGCGCCGCATGACCGAGCGCTACTTCGACGCCCACCTCTACGTCGCCAACTGGGGCACCCACCGGCTGCTGCTCCGCCTGCCCAAACAGTCCCTGAGCCTGCCCACGGCGCAGGTCTACTGCCTCGGCGCACACGTCGATGCCTGGACCACCCGCACCCACCTCCTGCTCGACCTGACCAGCGAGGACGAGGACGGCGACTGGATCGAGGGCGCCGACGACTCACTCGCCGCCCTCATCGGCGTACGCGACGAACTCACCACCGGCGACCTGCGCCCCCTCTACCTCGCCTGGCTCTCCGCGCTCACCGCCCGGGAACTCGAGGACGACGACGAAGACGAGTACCGGACCTGCCCGGAGCCACCCGTCCCCGCCGGACTCGGCGAACTCACCGCACCACAGCGCGCACTCGCGGACTTCCTGCGCGTGGACGCCGACCTGCTGACCGCCGCGGCCCAGGCCAGCCCCGCCCCGCCCAAGAAGCCGGCCAAGCCCACGAAGAAGGAACTCGCCCCGCTGATCGCCGCCCTGCCCCAGAAGGAGAAGGACGCCCTGCTGCTGCGGCTCGCCCTCGGAGGCCCGGAACCCGGTCTGCACACCGAACTCCTGCACCGTCTGCGCGGCACCACCACCCCGACCCCTGCGGCCCCCGGTCGCCGGTCCGCCACCCACCTCCTGGACGCCGCCCACACCCTGCGCACCGAACGCCGCCAGCACGCCGAAGCCGAACAAGCCGCCGCACGCGCCCGGCACCTGACCGCCCTCGCCGACCAGGCCGAATCCGTCTGGCAGCAGATCGAGGCGCACATCGCCACCAGGAAGCCCAGCGCCCACGACCAGGCCGTCACCCTCCTCGCGGACCTGCGCGACGCCTGCGCCGCCCCCGGACAACGCACCGACTTCCACCAGCGCCTGACCCGCCTGCGCGAGGCCAACCGACACCGCCCCGGCCTCCTCCGGCGCCTCGACGGGCGCAACCTTCGATAGGGCCGCCGGATGGCTCGGACTCCCGGCTGTACGGGCGCGAAGCCGTGCACACGGCTCCCGATACCGTCGACGTCTCCGCTGTTCCAGCCGGTCACACACCTTCCGGCCACCACGGACCGGCCACGCCGGATGCCAGCGCTCCTGGGCAGCCTGGCGTGACCGGCGCGGCCGGGTCGTTCCCCGGCAGTTCCGAGGATCGATCGAGCTGCTGAAGTGGGGCGGTCGGCCTGCCGCCTCACTCAGGGCGACGGCCGGAAGCCGGCGGACATGTCGAGGTGGAAGGGGGAGCCTGAAGCCGGCGGGCTCCAGCCTTCGCGAAGGGCTGCTTCGATGGCTCGGGCGACGTCGGACGGCAGTACCGGTCTGGCCTCGCGTCCCATCCAGTTGCCCGAATGCGGCTGGGCGGTGGCGGCCACCAGCGTCGTCCCCGGGGCTGAGGGCTGTCGGCAGAGTGACTTCCGGCTTTGACCTTGGCCAGGCGGGCTGTCTCGCGAGGTCATCGAGTGGAACGGCGCTTTGGCGTTCGTGAGTTATTTTCCGACGGCTCCCTGGGCCGCTCAGGGGTCGACCGGGGCCGGCGCACGTGTTCTCGGCGTTTCCTCAGGCCGAGAACGAGAGATAACGCCGTCTCAGATGGTCGGGGTGAGAACGAGAGGTAACGCCGTCTCAGATGGTCGGGGTGTCGTCAACAATTGGCCTGTGGATCTCAACGACCGGCTTCCACCCCGCGGAGAACTCGATGAAGTCCGCACGGGTGGGGTAGGTGTCGATCGCGCGACGGTCACGCTTGGGGCTGTCGCTCCCCTTGCGCCCCCGGGGAATCTGCTCCTCGAAGATGTCGACCTTCACGTCGGGAACCTCCTTGAGGCCCTGGCGCCAGATCTGCACGACGTCGGCGCCGAACGCCTGCCGGGCCGCAGCGTAAAGGGCCGTGAGGGCCCCCTTGTCCCCACCAGGGACGAAAAGTGCCAGGTCCAGCACGACACCGGCGGACTGCAGGACCTCGATGGTCACCGAGCCGTTCTCGTCGGCCACATAGATTCCGGCTTCATTCTCATCGTCAGGAAGGCAGGAAACCTCTTCCTGGAATACGGTTCTCGCCGTGATCGAGCCGCCCTCAAAATCCTCACCGGACTTGGCCAGAAAAGCAGGGACATAGCAGTCGGGAAGTTTGAGTTCTGCCGTGTCGGCGGAAACGAAGATCCTGTCCTTCACGCCGAGCTTCGTCACCTCTTCCAGCGAGAGGCGGCGAGCGGCGATCTTCTCCGTGTTCACGATTTCCCTTTCAGGTTGCACTGTCCCTCCGAACGAGGACGCTACCACGAAACCCCGAGGTCAACTGCCCAGTAATCGCTGGGTAAATGGCCTCCGATGACCTGCACGCGAGGATACCGAAGCGAGTGCCACTCGGCCGGGAACACGCCTCCACCAGGCAGTGGCCCTCGTCATGGTGTTGGGGATCAACTAACGGTTGCATTCCGGTGCGTTGGGCAGCACGGAGGGACTAAGAAGAGAGTTTCGGTAGATATCGCCCATGCCCCCTTCGGGGAGGTGGCGGCGAGATAAGTCGAAGCGTTCGTCGTACATCTCGAAGGGCGCCGCGGAAACCAACCGGATGGTTCGACGGCGCAACAACGCAGACACCCCCCGGCGACATCTGCATGGAGCGCGAACCGGAAGTCGCGTACTACCGCGCCCTCTTCGGTCAAGTCCTCGGCGTAGTCGTCTGACGCCCGCTTGCTGTCGTCTCGTCATGTCGGGCGGGGTTCGGTAGATGGTCACCTCGGAGAACGACCTGCCACAGATCCTGGCTCCACTCATGAAACTCGTCGAAGGATCCATCGAACAGAGTTGAGGAACGAGATAGGCAGGCAGTCGACTCAGACACGACTCGGTATCGGCCCGGCGAAGCGCAGTGCAGTGCACGCCGTGACGTACGAGCCTGTGACCATGCGCTTCGAGCCGAGTTCTCGTGCACCGCGCTTGCCGGGACCCGATGACCGAGATGGCAGTCTTTCAGACGTGCGAGGCGACGGGTTCGCGGGTGGCTGCATGAGCCTGATCGTGCTGCTCATCGAGATCCCGGTCGCCGTCCTGCTGGTGCTGACCTTGGCCATGCGTGGATGGGCCGGTGCGGACGAGCGAATCGCGACGCCCTCCATGGACTGGGTCCCGGTCCTCTGGCTCGGCGGGTTCACCCTGGGCGTGCTCGTGGTCGCCGCGACCTTCTTGTACTCGGCGCATCCGTTCGCCGGAGCGGTACAACTGCTCGTAGCAGCCGTTGCGCTGATCTTCACAGTGACCGTCTGGCACGAGGAGCATGAGCGCGCCCACCCGTCTCCAGTGCCGACGTGCCCGACAAGGGCCGGGACGCCCTGCGCCTCACCGAGCCCGGAAACCGACCGGTAGAGCCCGCGGCGGACCGCGGAGCGCTAGGCGAACGGCTACGGCAACTGCCTCGGACCGCCATCCGCATGCAGCTTGGCCATGTGCCTCAGATGGCAACGAGTCGCCCGCTGCCGTCTCGGAGCTGCGCCTTCTTCTCTCCGCAAGCCTCGTTGCGCTGAGTGAACGTCGCCGGGATCACGAACCAGACGGATTCCGTCCCCCTACGGCTCAGGAACCCCCAGTCACCTCCGGTGAGTTCGTGGACGATGTGCAAGCCGCGCCCGCTCTCGGACAACACCGCGCCCAACGCCTCCAGGCCGCCGCCGCGGTTCTCCTCGGCCGGAGCGTACGGTGCTCCGGCCCACGAATGGACCGGCGAAGCCGAAAACCGCGAACCCCGCAAACACGCCCAGGTCCGCTGGGTCGATGCCGATGCCATCCCAGAAGAGTTCGTGGACACCACTCCGAGCGCCGTCCACCGCTACCTCGCCGACGGCCCCCAGGCGTCGCTGGACGGGTGGAAGTAAGGACCAGCACTGCGCCACCGTGACCTGCACCTCCCGCAGCGGGGGCCAGGTGGCCCGCACTTCCATGCGAGGGCGCGGCACCTTCAGGACTGCTCGGCGGCGACCTTCCGCAGCCAGCGGCGAGTCCGCCGCCGGTTGGCCAGCAGCACCACGTCGGCTCGGCCGACGGCAAACTCCTCGATCTTCGCCATGACCCGGGGCCGCATCCTGCGACGGTACGTGACGACGTACTTGATCACGCCCCAGTGGATGCGGTTGTGCACACCGTTGCCCTGGTGCCCCGCCCCATGCCGGATCTGCCGGGAGATGACCCCGTACAGCGCCGCCACGGTCGACACATCCATCAGGACCACCGTGTCGCAGGCTTCGAGCCGGACCTGCAGCGTCGAGTTGTAATTCCCGTCGATCACCCACCGCGGCCGCGCGACCAGCTCGCGTTGCAGGTCGGTGAACTTGTCCATGGGTAGCGCGTTCCACTCATCGTCGTAGAACGCGGCGTCCAGGTGCGTTACCGGGGCGCCGAGAACCCTGCCCAGTTCGCGGGCCACGTGCGATTTGCCGCTGCCCCCGCAGCCGACGACAGCGACCTTCTTCAAGGTGCTCCAGCGTGTAGAGATCGGGTGGCCGGCGGTGACGCGAGGCCTCGTTCGTCGGAGCCTGCCATTCCCGCGCAGCCTGCCTACAGTCAGTAAGCAACGATTCCAGTCGTCGCAACATCCGGCTACGACGAGATCCGCACCCACGAAGGTTCAAATACAGCGCGCTTTCGCGAGCCGCACCCAGCTCCAACCCAGCAACAGTACGGATGACCAAGGACGACAATAGGTGACGACCCGTCAGCTCATACAGCGCGGAAACAGCGTCGGACACAGCGACGGGGTCGCTCCGAATCGGAGCGACCCCGCCTGACCTGCGCATTTGCCAGGTCGCCACATAGATGCTGCGGAGCTAGTTAAACGTTGAACCGGAACTCCACCACGTCCCCGTCCTGCATCACATAGTCCTTGCCCTCCATGCGGGCCTTGCCCTTCGCTCGGGCCTCGGCTACTGCGCCCGTGGTCACCAGGTCGTCGAAGGAGATGACCTCCGCCTTGATGAAGCCCTTTTGGAAGTCGGTGTGGATCACGCCGGCCGCCTCGGGGGCCGTGGCGCCCTTCTTGATGGTCCAGGCGCGGGATTCCTTCGGGCCTGCCGTCAGGTAGGTCTGGAGGCCGAGGGTGTCGAAGCCGACTCGGGCGAGTGTCGCGAGGCCCGGCTCTTCGGCGCCTACCGACTCGAGGAGTTCCATCGCGTCCTCCTCGTCGAGCTCGGCGAGGTCCGCCTCCAGCTTGGCGTTGAGGAAGATCGCCTCGGCGGGGGCGACCAGGGCGCGCTGCTCGTTCTTGAAGTCCTCGTCGGTCAGTTCGTCCTCGTCGACGTTGAAGACGTAGAGGAACGGCTTGGTGGTGAGGAGGTGGAGGTCGTGCAGGAGCTCCTCGTTGCCGGAACCCTGGACGATGCCCGCCGAGAAGAGCGTCTCGCCCTTCTCCAGGATGGCCTTCGCCTCCTCGACCGCCTTGACCTTCGGCGCCACGTCCTTCTTGATCCGCGACTCCTTCTGGAGGCGCGGCAGGACCTTCTCGATCGTCTGGAGGTCGGCGAGGATCAGCTCGGTGTTGATCGTCTCGATGTCGTCCTTGGGCGAGACCTTGCCGTCGACGTGGACGACGTTCTCGTCCGCGAAAGCGCGGATGACCTGGCAGATCGCGTCGGATTCGCGGATGTTCGCGAGGAACTTGTTGCCCAGGCCCTCGCCCTCCGAGGCGCCCTTCACGATGCCCGCGATGTCGACGAAGTCGACCGTCGCCGGGAGCACCCGCTGCGAGCTGAAGATCTCGGCCAGCTTGGTGAGGCGGGCGTCGGGGACGCCGACCACGCCGACGTTCGGCTCGATCGTGGCGAACGGGTAGTTGGCCGCCAGCACGTCGTTCTTGGTCAGGGCGTTGAACAGGGTCGACTTGCCGACGTTGGGCAGACCGACGATTCCGATCGTGAGCGACACGTTGCGACTTCCCGTACGTGAGGATGGGCGGCTGGGCCTGCGCGGTGAGCGGGCCGATCCACCAGTCTACGGCGTGCGGCATCCCGCACCGGCGACGTATCGAACGCTTGGCCAAGGTCTGCCCAACGGCGTGTCCCAGGCGTCATTCGGCACATTAACCGACCTAAGTTGGTTCGGTGGAGCAACACAGCACGCGTTCCCCGCAGCCCAGAGCCCGACGCGGTACGCCGCTGCCCCCGCAGACGGGACGCGGCGGATCCGGCGCCGGTCGGCCCGCCGCGCCCGCCGGCCGGCGCGGCCCCTCGGCCGCCGCACGGGGCGGGCAGGGGGTCCGGCAGAGTGCCGCGCCCGGCCGACGGCCGGTCCCGGCGGTGGCACGGGGAGCACGGCGGATGCCGAACCCCCGGCTCACCGGGCTCGGCAGCGGGCTGTTCTGCGGTGCGCTGATGTTCGCCGTGGCCTGCCTCGACCAGTTGCTGTTCGGGGCGTCGCTGACGGTGTACGGGGTGCTCTTCCTGCCGGTCTGCGCGCTGACCGCCGTCTGGGTGCGGCCCGGCGACCTGGTCTCCGCGCCCGTCGTCGTACCGATCGCCTTCGCCTTCGGGATGCTGCCCGTCGCCGACGGCGGCAAGGGCTTCGGCGGCCACCTGATGGGGCTCGTCACGGCCCTCGCCACCCAGGCGGGCTGGCTGTACGGCGGGACGCTCGTCGCGGGGCTCATCTCGTCCGTGCGGAAGGTGCGGCAGATGGGGCGCAAGGCTGCCGCCGCCGCGGCCGCCCAGCGGCGGCCGCCACAGGTCCACGGGGCGGCCGCGCCTCGGTCAGCCGCGTCGCAGTCAGCCGCGCCACGTTCGGCCGCGCCGCGTTCAGCCGCGGTCCAACCGGGTGCGGCTCAGGCGGCTGGAGCTACGGCTCGTCCGGCTGGGGCTCACCCCGCGGCGGACCAACCGGCTGCGAACCCCACGGCCGCGGGCCCCACGGCTGCGCCCCGCCCCGCTGCGGCGACTCGGCCGCGTCGTCGTCCGGTCTGATCCGGTCGCACGTCCGGACCGACCCGGGCGGCGCCTC
The DNA here is from genome assembly GCF_042732375.1 of Streptomyces sp. NPDC059785. NCBI lineage: Bacteria > Bacillati > Actinomycetota > Actinomycetes > Kitasatosporales > Streptomycetaceae > Streptomyces > Streptomyces sp. NPDC059785. The sequence goes on along the minus strand of NZ_JBHWHV010000012.1, from coordinate 117,205 downwards.
GGTGTTCCCGGTGACGTCCGGCGCCGGCACGGCAGGCCGTCCAGCCGTCAGAGCGCCTGCGCCGCCTTCGCCGCGCGCATCGCCGCTCCCACGATTCCCGCGTTGTTCTGGAGCGCCGCCGGGACCATCTCCGCCTTGATGCCCTGGATCAGCGGCAGGAACTTGTGCGCCTTGCGGCTGACGCCGCCGCCGATGATGAACAGGTCGGGCGAGAAGAGCATCTCCAGGTGCGCGAGGTACTTCTGGACGCGGTGCGCCCAGTCCTCCCAGCTCAGGTCCTGGTCCTCCTTGACCTTGGTGGAGGCGCGCTTCTCCGCGTCGTGGCCGTGCAGCTCCAGGTGGCCGAGCTCGGTGTTCGGGACCAGGACGCCGTCGCTGAAGAGGGCGCTGCCGATGCCCGTACCGAACGTGAGCAGGAGGACCGTGCCCTGGCGGTCGCGGCCCTGGCCGAACTGCATCTCGGCGACGCCGGCCGCGTCCGCGTCGTTCAGCACCGTCACCGGGAGACCGCCGAGCCGCTCGCTGAGCAGCGCACGCGCGTCGGTGTCGACCCAGCCCTTGTCCACGTTGGCCGCCGTGCGCACCGTCGAGCCGCCGGTGACCACACCAGGGAACGTGATGCCCACGGGGCCGGTCCAGCCGAAGTGGTCGACGACCTCCTTGACGCCGTCGGCCACCGCGTCCGGCGTGGCCGGATGCGGAGTCAGCACCTTGTGACGCTCTTGGGCCAGCACGCCCTGATCCAGGTCCACCGGAGCACCCTTGATGCCGGAACCGCCGATGTCCACGCCGAAGATCTGCATGGCTCTACGTTACGTCGTACGACTGACAGTCACTCACCGGAGGGGGTCAGGGGTTTTCACTTGCCCGACGTACGCTCCTCGATCAGTGCCGCCGCCTCCGCGCGCAGGTCCCGGCGGAGTTCCTTCGGGAGCGAGAAGGTGATGGACTCCTCGGCCGCCTTGACGATCTCGACGTCCTCGAAGCCGCGGGCGGAGAGCCATTCGAGCACCTGCTCGACCAGGACGTCCGGGACGGAGGCGCCCGAGGTCACGCCGACCGTCGTCACGCTCTCGAGCCACGCCTCGTCGATCTCGTCGGCGAAGTCCACCAGGTACGCCGTACGGGCGCCCGCGAGCTTGGCCACCTCGACCAGGCGCTTGGAGTTGGAGGAGTTGCGCGAGCCGACCACGATGACCAGGTCGGCCTCGGCGCCCATCTGCTTCACGGCGAGCTGGCGGTTCTGCGTGGCGTAGCAGATGTCGTCGCTCGGCGGGGAGATGAGCTGCGGGAACTTCTCCTTCAGCGCGTCCACCGTCTCCATGGTCTCGTCCACCGACAGCGTGGTCTGGGACAGCCAGACGACCTTGGAGGGGTCGCGGACCTCGACCTTGGCGACGTCCTCGGGACCGTCGACCAGGGTGATGTGCTCGGGGGCCTCGCCGGAGGTGCCGATGACCTCCTCGTGGCCCTCGTGGCCGATGAGGAGGATGTCGTAGTCCTCCTTGGCGAAGCGGACGGCCTCCTTGTGGACCTTCGTGACCAGCGGGCACGTCGCGTCGATGGTGGCGAGCCTGCCGGCCGCGGCCTCCTCGTGGACGACCGGGGCGACGCCGTGCGCCGAGAACATGACGATGGACCCCTCGGGGACCTCCTCCGTCCGCTCGACGAAGATGGCGCCCTTCCGCTCCAGGGTCTGCACCACGTACTTGTTGTGGACGATCTCGTGCCGGACGTAGATGGGGGCCCCGTACTGCTCGAGCGCTTTCTCGACGGCGATCACGGCGCGGTCCACACCCGCGCAGTAGCCACGGGGGGCGGCGAGCAGGACACGGCGGCCAGACGAAGCAGTCATGCGACCCATCGTAAGGCCGCGCTCGGCAGGTCGATGTTCGTCCTTTTGGGGACACTGGTCGGGTACGGGTGGGGGCACTGTCGACTTACGGGAGGGGCGGGGCCAGGCGCGACGCTCGGAGGCACGGATGTCCCACACGCAGACCACGCCCGGTGCGGCGGGCGGTCCCGGCGGGGAACACGACCGCGGACGCGGGCTGCGGCGCACCCTCGGTTTCCGCGACCTGGTCGTCTACGGGCTGCTGTTCATCGCCCCCATGGCGCCCGTCGGCATCTTCGGGACCCTCGACGCCAAGTCGCACGGCGCGGTCGCGCTGGTCTACGTCGTCGCCACCGTCGCGATGGCGTTCACCGCCTTCAGCTACGCCCAGATGGTGCGCGTCGTCCCCCAGGCGGGCTCGGTGTTCGCCTACGCGCGCGTGGGGCTCGGCAAGGAGGCCGGGTTCATCGCCGGCTGGATGGCGATGCTGGACTATCTGCTCATCCCAGCGGTGGCCTACCTCTTCTCCGGGATCGCGCTGAACGCCCTGGTCCCGGAGGTCTCCCAGTGGGTGTGGACCGCGCTCGCCGTCGTCGTCACGACCCTGCTGAACCTCTGGGGGGTACGGGCCGCGGCCCGGGTCGGTTTCCTGGTGCTCGCGCTGGAGATCGTCGTCCTGCTGGTGTTCGTGGTGTCCGCGATCGTCGTCCTCGCGCGCGAGGGGGCCGAACGGGGGTGGCTGTCGCCGCTGTCCGGCGACGGGTCCCAGGGCGCGTTCGCGCTGTCCGCGGTGATCGGCGCGGTCTCGGTCGCCGTCCTGTCCTACCTGGGCTTCGACGCCATCGCCTCGTTCGCCGAGGAGGTCACCGGCGGGTCGGAGAAGGTGGCCCGTGCGGTGCTGTTCTGTCTGCTGCTGACAGGTGTGCTCTTCGTGGCGCAGACGTATCTGGTGGCGCTGCTCGAACCGCTGCCGTCCGCCCGGCTCGCCGCCGATCCCGCCGCCCAGGGGTCCGCGTTCTACGACGCCGTCGACGTCTCTGTGGGCACCTGGCTGCACAATCTGGTGGCCGTGAGCAAGGCGGTCGGAGCGGCGTTCGCGGCGCTCGCCGGGCAGGCCGCGGCCGGGCGGCTGCTCTTCGCGATGTCCCGCGAGCGGCGGCTGCCGCGGGCGCTGTCGCGGACCGACTCCGGGGTGCCGCGCGCCGCGGTGCTGTGCGCGGCCGTCATCACGCTGGTCGCCGCGGTCTGGGCGGCGCGGCGCGACGACGGTCTCGACCAGCTGGTGTCCGTCGTCGACATCGGGGCGCTCACCGCCTTCACGCTGCTGCACGCGAGCGTGGTGGGCTGGTTCGCCGTACGGCGCCGGGGGCCGGGCGGGGCGGTCGTCTGGTGGCGGCACCTGCTCGTACCGGTCGTCGGCGCGGCGATCACCGTCGCGGTGATCGTCGAGGCGTCCGGGGCGGCTCAGGTGGTGGGGGCGGTATGGCTGGTGGTCGGGGTTGCGGTGCTGATCGTTCAGCGGGGGCGGGTGCCGGATGTTCCGGGGCCTCGGTCGTCTGGGGCGCGGTGACGTTCGGGGGCGGCTCGTGGGGGCGGCTCGTGGGGCCGACTCGTGAGGCCGACTCGTGAGGCCGACTGGCGCCGACTCGTGAGGCCGACTGGCGCCGGCTCGTGAGGCCGACTGGCGCCGGCTCGTTCGGGGCGTACGTCGGGTGCTGGGCCGCGCGGTCCGGCGCGCGCCGAGGTGCATCCCCATCGTCTGTAAGCCTTCGGCCTACGCAGGCCATCCGTCCCAGGCGTCCGGGCGTTGTCGGTGGTGGCCATTACGCTCGGGCGCATGGCTGTGAACAATTCCGCGGACGCCCCGCTGCCCGTCGGTGAGGTGTCGCGGCTCATCGGTGGCTGGATCGACCGGCTCGGCGCGGTGTGGGTCGAGGGGCAGATCACCCAGCTGTCACGGCGCCCTGGCGCGGGCGTCGTCTTCATGACGCTGCGCGACCCGTCGCACGACATCTCGGTGAGCGTGACCTGCTACCGGCAGGTGTTCGACGCGGTGGCCGACGTGGTCAGCGAGGGCGCGCGCGTCGTCGTCCTCGCCAAGCCCGAGTGGTACGCGCCCCGGGGCCAGCTCTCGCTGCGCGCCTCGGAGATCAAGCCGGTCGGCGTCGGCGAGCTGCTGGCCCGCCTGGAGCAGCTGAAGAAGAGTCTCGCGCGTGAGGGGCTGTTCGCGGTCGAGCGCAAGAAGCCGCTGCCGTTCCTGCCGCAGCTCATCGGGCTGGTCTGCGGACGTGCCTCCGCCGCCGAGCGGGACGTCCTGGAGAACGCCAGGCACCGCTGGCCCGCCGTCCGCTTCGAGGTGCGCAACGTTCCCGTCCAGGGGGTGCACGCGGTGCCGCAGGTCGTCCAGGCGGTCAAGGAGCTGGACGCGCACGACGGCGTGGACGTGATCATCGTGGCCCGGGGCGGCGGCAGCGTGGAGGACCTGCTGCCGTTCTCGGACGAGCAGCTGGTCCGGGCGGTGGCGTCGTGTCGGACCCCGGTCGTCTCGGCCATCGGGCACGAGCCGGACAATCCGCTGCTCGACCACGTGGCCGACCTGCGGGCGTCCACGCCGACCGACGCGGCCAAGAAGGTCGTGCCGGACGTGGGCGAGGAGCTGGAGCGGGTGGCGTTTCTGCGGGACCGGGCGCGGCGTTGTGTGCGGGCCTTCGTCGAGCGTGAGGAGCGCGGGCTCGCGCACGCGTTGGCCAGGCCGTCGATAGAGGATCCGTACCGCATGGTCGACGAGCGGGCGGCCCAGGTCGACTCGCTGCTCGACCGCGGTCGGCGCTGCCTTGGCCACCAGCTCGACCGGGCCGACTCCGAGCTGACGCACACCCACGCGCGCGTGGTGGCGCTCTCGCCCGCCGCGACGTTGAAGCGGGGGTACGCGGTGCTTCAGAAGTCGGACGGTCACGTCGTCCGTGCGCCGGAGGACGTCGGTGCGGACGAGGCGCTGCGGGCGCGGGTCGCCGAGGGCGACTTCACTGTACGAGTCGATGTGTAGCGGTGGTTTGTGTAGCGGTGCCGTGTGTAGCGGTGCCGTGTGTAGCGGTGCCGTGTGTAGCTGTGCCGTGTGTAGCGGTGCTTTCTGTAGCGATGCTTAGGGTGGGCGCATGACCAGCAAGACGGACGAGACCCTCGGGTACGAGCAGGCGCGGGACGAGCTGATCGAGGTCGTGCGCCGGCTGGAGGCGGGCGGCACGAGCCTCGAGGAGTCGCTCGCGCTGTGGGAGCGTGGCGAGGAGCTGGCGAAGGTGTGCCGGCGTTGGCTGGACGGCGCGCGGGCCCGGCTGGACGCGGCGCTTGCGGAGGAGGACGGCGAGGAGGAGCGGCCGTCCGGGGCCTGACCGGACGACGCACCGGCGCCTGCCTCAGCGCCTGTTTCGGCGCCACTTCCGGCGCCTCTTCCGGCGCCTCTTCCGGCGACAGGACGGGGCCCGGGTCGGCCAGGGAGCGCGGCAGCGTGCCGCCGAGTGGTTGGCGGCCTGCCGGTGGGTGGGTCGGGGCCGCGCCGGTACATCCGCCCGTCGCTCCCGCGGTCACCTCCGGCGGTCACATGCTCCCGTTGGTGTGCGACCACGTGATCGACGGGCATTTGATGTACCGGCACGGCCCCTTCCGTGCGATCCCGGCCACACCGCCGACACGGTCCAGTCCGTGCGATCCCAACCACACCGCCCACACGGTCCGGTCCCTACCATCCCGGCCACACCACCCACACGGTCCGGTCCCTACCATCCCGGCCACACCACCCACACGGTCCGGTCCCTACCATCCCGGCCACACGGTCCGGTCCGTGCGATCCCAACCACACCGCCCACACGGTCCGGTCCCTACCATCCCGGCCACACCGCCCACACGGCCGGTCCGTGCGACCCCGGTTACACCGCCCACACGGTCCGGTCCGTACGATCCCGGTTGCGCCGTCGGCACCACTCCCTGACGGTACGGGCCTCCCCGGCGCCGCACCCCGGTTGAAGCCCTCTCCGGTCCCCCTCCTGTGAAGCGGATCACCACGCTCCCGTTTTGGTTGAATCTTAAACCGTGTCGGCGTACTGTCGGTGACGTCGGCCGGGTACTGCGGACCGACGGCTCACCACGCACGTCAGAAGAAGGTTGTTGGCAATGTCTCTCGTTCTCGACCCCGCCGCCCAGGACCTGCTGTTCCGCGAGGCCCGTACCGCTAACACGTTCACCGACGAGCCGGTGACCGACGAGCAGGTGCAGGCCATCTACGAGCTGGTCAAGTTCGGTCCCACCGCCTTCAACCAGTCGCCGCTGCGCATCACCCTGGTCCGCTCCCCCGAGGCCCGCGAGCGCCTCGTGCAGCACATGGCCGAGGGCAACCAGCCGAAGACCGCCACCGCCCCGCTGGTCGCGATCCTCTCCGCGGACAACGAGTTCCACGAGGAGCTGCCGCAGCTCCTCCCGCACTTCCCGCAGGCCAAGGACGCCTTCTTCAGCGAGCGCCCGGTCCGTGAGGGCGCCGCCGCCCTGAACGCCGCCCTCCAGGCCGCGTACTTCATCATCGGTGTCCGTGCCGCCGGTCTCGCCGCCGGCCCCATGACCGGCTTCGACTTCGCCGGTGTCCAGAAGGAGTTCCTGGACGACGACCACACCCCGCTGATGATCGTCAACATCGGCAAGCCGGGCGAGGACGCCTGGTTCCCGCGCTCCCCGCGCCTCTCCCAGGAGCAGGTCATCACCACGGTCTGATCCCACAGGTGGATATGGGAGGAGCCCCCGGCTTGCCGGGGGCTCCTCCCATATCCACCTGAGGGCGGTGGCCCTCAGGACGTCCGCAGCGCCTGCGCCATCTTCGTCAGCTGCTCGAAGGACGCCGTGCCGGTCACCACCGTCGTGGAGCCCTTCTCCTTCAGGACCAGGGCGTCGTACTGGCCGCCCCGGTACCGCTGCCAGGTGTGGTCGCCGATCCGCTGGGTCGCCTTCGTCTCCTCGGCGCCCTGGCTGGCGGTGTCGATGAACGTCGACGGCTTCTGGGTGGACTGCTCCACCGCCACGTACTCGCCGCCGGGCGCGCGGTAGCCCAGGTGCCAGGCGTCGAAGCTGTCGCCGCTGAAGCGGACGGAGGTCGCCTTCCAGGAGTCGGACAGGCCCTCGGGGGCCGCCACGGGGTACGAGGCGGCGCGGCGGGCCGTGAGGAGCTCGACGGAGTAGTCCACCCGCTTGAGCGGGGGCTCGCCCTCCTCGTGCGGAATGAAGAGATAGATGAATCCCGCAACGATGCCGATGAGGCCCAGGGACAGCACCATGTCCCGGACCGTCTGCTTGCCTCTCATACCTGCCACGTCCCCTATGGTCGCAGGTACGGTGGCCTGCTCATCCGTGGGCCCCCCTGCTCATTTTGTCCACCTGGGGATAGAGTCGGGACCACCCTCATCCGGCCGTCGTCGTATCAGAAAGGTGCGCTCCGATGACCGAGCATCAGCATCACCTGCCGTCCGAACTCGAAGTTCCCTCCGAGGCCCCCGACCGCAACCTCGCCCTGGAACTGGTCCGGGTCACGGAGGCCGCCGCGATGGCCGCGGGCCGCTGGGTCGGCCGCGGCGACAAGAACGGTGCCGACGGCGCTGCCGTACGTGCCATGCGGACCCTCGTCTCCACCGTCTCGATGAACGGCGTCGTCGTCATCGGCGAGGGCGAGAAGGACGAGGCCCCGATGCTCTTCAACGGCGAGCAGGTGGGCGACGGGAGCGGCCCCGAGTGCGACATCGCCGTCGACCCGATCGACGGCACGACGCTGACCGCGAAGGGCATGACCAACGCGATCGCCGTGCTGGCCGCCGCCGACCGTGGCACGATGTTCGACCCGTCCGCCGTCTTCTACATGGACAAGCTGGTCACCGGCCCGGAGGCCGCCGACTTCGTCGACATCAACGCCCCGGTGGCCGTGAACATCCGGCGGGTCGCCAAGGCCAAGCGGTCCGCGCCCGAGGACGTCACGGTCGTCATCCTCGACCGGCCGCGCCACGACGGCATCATCAAGGAGATCCGGGAGACCGGCGCGCGCATCAAGCTCATCTCGGACGGCGACGTGGCCGGCTCGATCCTCGCCCTGCGCGAGGGCACCGGCATCGACCTGCTGCTCGGCATCGGCGGCACCCCCGAGGGCATCATCTCGGCCTGCGCGGTGAAGTGCCTGGGCGGCACCATCCAGGGCAAGCTGTGGCCCAAGGACGACGAGGAGCGGCAGCGGGCCCTGGACGCGGGGCACGACCTGGACCGGGTGCTGTTCACCGACGACCTGGTCTCCGGGGAGAACGTCTTCTTCGTGGCGACGGGCATCACGGACGGCGAGCTGCTGCGCGGCGTGCGCTACCGCGCGGAGACCGCGACGACCGACTCGATCGTCATGCGCTCCAAGTCCGGTACGGTCCGCGAGATCTCCTCGGAGCACCGGCTCAGCAAGCTGCGGGCCTACAGCGCGATCGACTTCGACCGCGCCAAGTAGAGACCGGACACAGGACACATCACAGGGGCGCCCCCGTGCGGGAGGGCGCCCCTGTCATGTCTGGCCTCCGGGCCGGGTCTCCGGCCGGTCTGCTATCCGGCCGCGGCTATCGTCCCCGCGGTGCGCGCGGCCTTCTTCAGTTCCAGGTCACGGCGGCGGCGCCGGGCGAGCACCACGCGGCGCTCGGCTGCGGTCAGGCCGCCCCACACCCCGTAGGGCTCGGGCTGGAGCAGGGCGTGCTCGCGGCACTCGACCATGACGGGACAGCGCGCGCAGACCCGCTTCGCCGCTTCCTCACGGGACAGCCGGGCCGCGGTCGGCTCCTTGGAGGGTGCGAAGAACAGGCCGGCCTCGTCGCGCCGGCACACGGCCTCCGTATGCCACGGGGCTTCCTGATCCCTTTCCCGCACTGGCGCCCGCTGGGCTGGTACGGCAGCTACCTGCAGGGACTGATGCGGCGGTTGCAGCACGGTCTACTCCTGACGACGGCTTCGCGAGCGTGCCGGGCGCCGCGGACTGGTTCACAGCGCCCTCCAAGAGACGATGCAGCAAGCCCTACCCGCTGTGCGCGTGCCTATGCACTGAGTTCCGAAGGCAAGGGTGTCCGCGGGGCGGGCCGGCCCGTGCTGCTGGGCCGATCCGCCGCCGGAGCCGCCGGATTCACAAGCGTCAATGCCTCAGGTGTTTGCGCAAACCGCGGTCGTCCCGGCCGAGCAGTCCGCGACCGTCCCGGCCGGCGGCCCGGTCGACCCGCGCCGACACATGGTCCGCCACCCGCTCCAGGATGTCGGCGACGAGCCTGCCGCGCTTGGGCCGTGCCTCGACACTGCCCAGGACGGCTATCCCGTCGACGTAGATCACGGGGGCCTCCGGGTCCCGCGAATCGAGCGTGGCCACCTCGAAGTTGCCGAGGACGCCGCCGCCGCTGCCGCGCAGCGTCACGTTCTCCGGGACGCGGACCTCCACGCTGCCGAAGACGGAGAACGCCTTGATCACCACCTGCTGGTACTCGAATATCGCCTCGCTGAGGTCTATCTCCACGCTGCCGAAGATCGCGTACGCGTGGATGCGGCGGCCGGCGCGGCGGCGGCCCTTGCGGACGGCGGCGCTGAAGACCGCCACCACGTTCTCGTCGGCGTCCAGCGGGACCGTGCCCTCCGCGGGGCGGTTCGGCGCGGACACGTACGACGGTGTCGCGCGGCGCTCGTGCGCGGCGGGCAGGTCGCGCACGAAGACGTCGAGCTCGCCCACCGTCTTGGCGGCGAGCACCCCCTCGACCCGCTCGGCGTGCTCCTCCGGGGTGAGGCGGCCCTCGGCGAGGGCGTCGCGCAGGATGTCCGCGACCCGGTCGCGGTCGGCGTCGGAGCAGCGCAGCTCGGTCGGCGGGACGGGCCCGCGGTCGGACGGGGCGGCGCTCTTCTGAAGGTCCACGGCAGCAGCGTACCCAAACGCGATAGATCGCGACTACCCCTTGTCATGACCTGTGGATGAACCCCGGCGAAATCGTCCAGTGTTCGAACTGAGCCTTACCTCACAAGCCCGGCGTCCGTACCACGTCCTACGCTGGTGGGCGCTGCCCATGGAGGCCAGCCGCTGTCTGTGGAAAGAGGAATGGGCGAGATGCCTGAGTTCGCGTACACCGATCTGCTCCCCCAGGGAGAGGACACCACCCCGTACCGGCTGGTGACCTCCGAGGGTGTCTCCACCTTCGAGGCCGACGGGCGCACCTTCCTCAAGGTCGGGCCGGAGGCGCTGCGCAAGCTCGCCGAAGAGGCGATCCACGACATCCAGCACTATCTGCGCCCGGCCCACCTCGCGCAGCTCCGCCGCATCATCGACGACCCCGAGGCGTCGTCCAACGACAAGTTCGTCGCCCTTGACCTGCTGAAGAACGCCAACATCGCCGCCGCGGGCGTGCTGCCCATGTGCCAGGACACCGGCACGGCGATCGTCATGGGCAAGCGCGGGCAGAATGTGCTGACGCAGGGCGGCGACGAGGAGGCGCTCTCCCGCGGCATCTACGACGCCTACCAGAACCTCAACCTGCGGTACTCGCAGATGGCTCCGCTCACCATGTGGGAGGAGAAGAACACCGGCTCCAACCTCCCGGCGCAGATCGAGCTGTACGCGACCGACGGCGGCGCCTACAAGTTCCTGTTCATGGCCAAGGGCGGCGGCTCCGCCAACAAGTCCTTCCTCTACCAGGAGACGAAGGCCGTCCTGAACGAGTCCTCCATGATGAAGTTCCTGGAGGAGAAGATCCGTTCGCTCGGTACGGCCGCCTGCCCGCCGTACCACCTGGCGATCGTCGTCGGCGGCACCTCCGCCGAGTACGCGCTGAAGACGGCCAAGTACGCGTCCGCGCACTACCTGGACGAGATCCCGGCCGAGGGCTCGGCGCTCGGGCACGGCTTCCGGGACAAGGACCTGGAGCAGAAGGTCTTCGAGCTGACGCAGCAGATCGGCATCGGCGCGCAGTTCGGCGGCAAGTACTTCTGCCACGACGTGCGCGTAGTGCGGCTGCCGCGGCACGGCGCCTCGTGCCCCGTAGCCATCGCCGTCTCGTGCTCCGCCGACCGCCAGGCCGTCGCGAAGATCACCGCCGAGGGTGTCTTCCTGGAGCAGCTGGAGACCGATCCGGCGCGGTTCCTGCCGGAGACGACGGACGAGACCCTCAGCGAGGGGGCGTCGGACGGGGACGTCGTCCGCGTCGACCTCAATCAGCCGATGGACGCCATTCTCGCCGAGCTCACCAAGTACCCCGTCAAGACCCGGCTCTCGCTGTCCGGGCCGCTCGTCGTCGCCCGTGACATCGCGCACGCCAAGATCAAGGAGCGGCTCGACGCCGGCGAGGAGATGCCGCAGTACCTGAAGGACCACCCGGTGTACTACGCGGGCCCGGCGAAGACGCCCGAGGGCTACGCGTCCGGCTCCTTCGGCCCGACCACGGCCGGGCGGATGGACTCCTACGTGGCGCAGTTCCAGGCGGCGGGCGGCTCGAAGGTGATGCTGGCCAAGGGCAACCGGTCGCAGCAGGTCACGGACGCGTGCGACGCGCACGGCGGCTTCTACCTCGGGTCGATCGGCGGGCCCGCGGCGCGGCTCGCGCAGGACTGCATCAAGAAGGTCGAGGTCGTCGAGTACGAGGAGCTCGGCATGGAGGCCGTCTGGAAGATCGAGGTCGAGGATTTCCCGGCGTTCATCGTGGTGGACGACAAGGGGAACGACTTCTTCAAGGACCCGGCGCCCGCGCCCACGTTCACGTCGATCCCGGTCCGGGGTCCCGGCCTCGGCTGATCCGATGGAGCAGCGCATGACCGGTCCACCGGAAGAGCACACGGGCCGCGCGCCCGTGTCGCTCGCGCAAGCCGGACAGGCCCTGCGGGACGGGGCGGCCGTGGTGGTCCCCAACCCGGCGCCGCTCACCCACGTCGTCGCCGGCCCCCGCGCCAGGAGCGTGAACGAGGCCAAGGGCCGCCCCGGTGACCAGCCGGTCGCCGTGTGGGCCCACCATCCCGACACGCTGCGCGTCCTGGAGGACATCTGGGACCTGGGCCCCGACCAGAGGGCGATGGCCCGGTGGATGCTGGCACGGGAACACCTCACCGTTCTTGTACCGGTGCGGGACGGCGCCGGTACGCCGGACTGGGCGCCCCCGGCGGTCAAGGACGGCTGGATGCTGCTGTTCGGCGCCCGGTGGGAGCCGTTGCGGCCCCTGCTGGACGAGCACCCGGTGCTGTACGTCAGCAGCGCCAATCGCACGGGCCGCCCGCCCGCCGCCAGTACGGCGGAGGCGCTGGCCATGTTCCCCGCCACCGTCCCCGTCCTGCGGACGCCCCAGCCGGAACCGGGCGTCCCGCACACGGCGACGCCCGGAGTCGAGCGGCGCGCCACGACCACCGTCCGCGTCCGCCCCGACGGCCGTCTGGAGCTCCACCGGCACGGCGCCCAGGACCAGCGCTGGGCCGATCCCGGCGAGTACCTGCGGGAGTTGGAGGCGCGGTACGCGCAGGCCGCCGCTTGAAACGTTGCGCCCCACCCACGTACGGCGGGTCAGGGCCCGACCGCGCTCGGCGAGGTCCCGAACTCGCACCACAGCAGCTTGCCGATCTGCCCGAAGAGGTCGTCGTCGAGGGGCCGGCCGCCCCAGTCGTCCGCGTAATGGCTCACGAGGAACAGCCCGCGCCCGCTCTCGCCGTCCGGCGGCACGACCACGGGGCCGAACGGCCGCGACCCCGGCCCCGGCCCCGGCCCCTGGTCGAACGGAGGCGGGATCCGCGGGTCGGTGTCCCACACGCTCATCCGCAGCCGCCCACCGCCGAGCGCGCGGAGCCTCAGGCCGGACGGCCCTGCGGAGTGCCGGTAAGCGTTGGAGACCAGCTCGGAGGCCAGCAGCTCCGCCGGGTCGGCGAGTCCGCGCAGACCGTGCTCGGTGAGTACGGCGCGGAGGGTGCGGCGGGCGATGCGGGGGGCGCGGGGGTCGTAGGGGAGGTGGAGGGCGTAGGACCAGAGCTCGCATGTTGCAGGCTGCGGCGGGGCGACGGTGACCATGAAGGGCTCCTGGGGTTGGTGTAGTAGAAGCCGCCTGATCCGCCCGGTCGTGCGGTGGCAGTGCCACGTACACGGGTACGCGGTGCGCTTCCGGCTTACCGGTCATGGCGGTTGAACGGCTGACACCGGAACCGTAGAGCCGGAAGTGATAGGTCTACTACCTTGCAGGTGATATCCCATACGGATCCACTCGTGTGAGGGACAGCGGCCGAACCGCCGGTCGAACGTGCGAGAGGAAGCCCATGCCGCCCACCAACACCCCCACCCTGCGTCAGCGACGGCTCGGCGCAGAGCTGCGCAAGCTCCGCGAGCACGCGGGCCTCACCTCGACCGAGGCCGCACGCAGACTGGGGTTGCAACAGGCGCGGTTGAGCATGATCGAAGCCGGGCGCTATCCAGTGAGCGCCGACCGTGTACGAGCGCTCGCCCTCGCGTACGCCTGCTCGGACGAACCGCTCGTGGATGCTCTCGTCGGCATGACGGGCCGACGGGTCCGGGGATGGTGGGACGAGTACCGGGAGCACCTGCCACCCGACCTCGTCGACCTCGCCGAACTGGAACACCACGCCACCGCGCTGAAAGCCGCCTTGGCCATCCACATCCCGGCCCTGCTGCAGACCCAGGACCACGCCCGCGCCATGCTGGGCCAGGCCGTGCCCGCCTTCCGCCCGCACGAGATCGAGCACCGCCTGTCCCACCGCATCAAGCGCCAGACGGTCCTGTACCGCGACGCCCCACCGGCCTACGCAGCGTTGCTGCACGAGGCCGCGCTGCGTATCCAGTACGGCGGCCGGGACACGGCCCGCGCCCAGTTGTCACGGTTGCTCGACCTGAGCGAGGAGGAACACGTCACGGTTCGCGTGATCCCCTACAGCTGCGCGGCGTTCCCCGGGAACGGCCAGTCGATCAACTACGTGCAGGGCACGCGGGAGCAACTGGACACCGTGCAGTTGGACACCCACCACGGATGCGACTTCCTGGACGCCCAGGCTCAGCTGACCAAGTACCGCACTATCCTCGACCGTATGGAAGCCGTCGCGCTCGCGCCCGACGCCTCCCGCGATCTCATCGCCGACATCATGCGGAGCCTGTGAAGCGTGGCCGTCATACTCAAGCGCACCTGGCAGAAGTCGACGTTCAGCCCGGACGGCTCCGACTGCGTCTACGTGGCCACGGCGTCCGACGGAACGATCCTCCTCCGCGAGAGCGACGAACCGGCCGTCGTCCTCAGCACCGGCCCCCGCCAAATCGCCCACCTGATAGCCGCCCTGCGAGGCACGCCCCGTCAGTGACCCGTCGGCACGCCGTACCCCGGGAACAACCGAACCCCCCACTACGCTCTACCAGACATGAGCGACGTGAACGACGACTACCGCATCGAGCACGACTCCATGGGCGAGGTCCGCGTGCCCGCGCACGCGAAGTGGCGGGCCCAGACGCAGCGGGCCGTGGAGAACTTCCCCGTCTCGGGACAGCACCTGGAACGGGCGCACATCGAGGCGCTTGCGCGGATCAAGGCCGCCGCCGCCAAGGTCAACGCCGAGCTGGGGGTGCTCGACAAGGACGTCGCGCAGGCGGTCCAGGACGCCGCGGCGGAGGTCGCCGAGGGCCGCTGGGACGAGCACTTCCCGGTCGATGTCTTCCAGACCGGCTCGGGCACGTCGTCCAACATGAACGCCAACGAGGTCATCGCCACGCTCGCCACCGAGCGGCTCGGCCGCGACGTGCACCCCAACGACCATGTGAACGCCTCGCAGTCGTCCAACGACGTCTTCCCGTCGTCCATCCACATCGCGGCCACCGCCGCCGTCACCCGGGACCTGATCCCGGCCCTCGAGCACCTCGCGGACGCGCTGGGCCGCAAGTCCGGGGAGTTCGCCGATGTCGTGAAGTCCGGGCGTACGCACCTGATGGACGCCACCCCCGTCACCCTGGGGCAGGAGTTCGGCGGGTACGCGGCGCAGGTGCGGTACGGCGTCGAGCGGCTGAAGGCGTCGCTGCCGCGCCTCGCCGAGCTGCCGCTCGGCGGGACGGCCGTCGGCACCGGCATCAACACCCCCGCCGGTTTCTCGGCGGCGGTGATCGAGGAGGTGGCCCGCACCACGGGGCTGCCGCTCACCGAGGCCCGCGACCACTTCGAGGCGCAGGGCGCCCGGGACGGCATCGTGGAGACCAGCGGACAGCTGCGCACCATCGCGGTCGGCCTGACGAAGATCGCCAACGATCTGCGCTGGATGGCGTCCGGGCCGCGCACCGGGCTCGCCGAGATCAGCCTGCCCGACCTCCAGCCGGGCTCCTCGATCATGCCGGGCAAGGTCAACCCGGTCATTCCGGAGGCCACGCTGATGGTCGCCGCCCAGGTCACGGGGAACGACGCGACCGTGGCCGCGGCCGGCGCCGCGGGCAACTTCGAACTGAACGTGATGCTCCCGGTCATCGCCAAGAACGTGCTCGAGTCGGTCCGGCTCCTCGCGAACGTCTCCCGGCTGCTCGCCGACCGCACCGTCGACGGCATCACCGCCCACCGCGACCGGGCCCGCGAGTACGCCGAGTCCTCGCCGTCCGTGGTGACCCCGCTGAACAAGTACATCGGCTACGAGGAGGCCGCCAAGGTCGCCAAGAAGTCGCTCGCCGAGCAGAAGACGATCCGCGAAGTCGTCCTGGAGAGCGGGTACGTGGACCGCGGGGACCTCACCCAGGAGCAACTGGACGAGGCGCTCGATGTCCTGCGGATGACACATCCGTAACAGCAGCCGTCCCGCGGGACGAAGGGTGACCCGCACCGCAGCGTCGTATGCCGCCGGCACCTAATATCTGTTCATGGCAGACGGTCGAGCGGTGAGACGCATGGAGACGGAAGCGAACGGGCCGACGGCTCACTGGGCCCCCGGGGAGCAGATCCTGTGGCGGTACCGGGAGAACGCCGGTGACGCCTTCCACATCTGCCGCCCCGTGACCGTCGTACGGGACGACGCCGAACTGCTCGCGGCCTGGATGGCCCCCGGCACGGAGTGCGTGAAGCCGGTGCTCGCCGACGGCACACCGGTGCACTCCGAGCCGCTGGAGTCCCGCTACACCAAGCCGCGCGCGGTACGGCGCGACCGCTGGTCCGGCACCGGTGTGCTGAAGCTGGCCCGCCCCGGCGACGCCTGGTCGGTCTGGCTGTTCTGGGAGCCGGGCTGGCGCTTCAAGAACTGGTACGTGAACCTGGAGGAGCCGCTGGCCCGCTGGTCCGGCGGCGTCGACTCCCGGGACCACTTCCTCGACATCGCCGTGCGTCCGGACCGCAGTTGGCGCTGGCTGGACGAGGACGAGTTCGCCCAGGCGCAGCGGGTCGGCCTGATGGATTCACGGCTCGCCGCAGAGGTGCGGGAGGCGGGCCGCTCCGCGGTGGAGGTGATCCGCGCCTGGGGCCCGCCGTTCTCGGACGGCTGGCAGCACTGGCGCCCGGATCCGTCCTGGGGCGTACCGTCACTGCCTGAGGACTGGGACCGTACGCCCGCGCATGTGTCCGCATGAGACCCTTGATGCACCCCCCTGGTAGAAACGTAGGATCGTCCTCCGCATCAGACACGGGTCAAGGGTGGTGCGCGGCACCGTCGTTGAGGGGTGGTGGCCCGGTGGCGGGAGGGCACACAGCGGCAACTCCCGCAACATGGGCTTGGCTTGATCACATGTCACCGAGGGGCGGCAGGACGTGAGCGAGGGGTACGAGGGCTACACCGGTACGGCCTGCGGGCGGCCGGGCGGGCTGTCCGCGCCGGCGGCGGCCCAGGCGCCCGCGCCGCGCGGCACGTCCGTCACGGCGACGGCGGGCCGGCCCGGTCCTGATGATGCGGGAATTCCGTTCCTGGGACACGTAATCCGGGTATCGGCATTCCTGCGGGACGAACTGCACGCGCGGCGCGCAGCCCCGGACGGATGGATTCGACACGCGTGACGGAGCACCCGACCTCCCACGAGCGCCGCCGGCCCAGCACCGGCCGGCCGCCCGCCCCCGCGGACCCCCGCGGGGCGCTCCTGCGTACCTCCGAACCGCCGCGGGCCTCCCCGCCCGCGACGCCGTTCGACCGCGAGGAACCGCACGGAGCCGCCGCGTTACCCTCTCCGGCCGACGGCCAGGACACCGGCACGCCACCCTCCGGCCAGGCCACGCCGCCCGGCACCGGTCCCGAGCACTCCCAGCCGGCCGCCGCCGAGCCCGGCACCCATCGCCCGCGTCCCGCCCCGGAAGGCATCCCGGTGCAGTCCATCCAGTCCCCCGACACCGCCGCAGGACCCGACCGCCAGCCCGGCGACCCGGGCCAGGACCGGCGCACCGGGCAGGGCCGCCCGCCCAGCGGTCCGATGCCGATGCGCCGGGACGGCGACCGGCTGCGGTTCGTGGGCGCCGCGACCCGGCGGATCGCCCGCGGCATAGACCTCGACGAGATCGTCATGGGTCTGTGCCGGGCCACCGTGCCCACCTTCTCGGACGCGATACTCGTGTATCTGCGCGATCCGCTGCCGGTCGGCGACGAGCGCCCCACCGGGCCCGTCGTGCTGCGGCTGCGGCGCACGGACCGCATCCCCGAGGAACGGGACTCCGAGAGCGGCTTCATGCCCGCCCTCCAGCTCCAGCCCGAGCCGAGCGAGCTGTCGGCGCTGACCGCCGAGCTGTGCGAGGTGCGCCCCGGCGGCGCGCTCGCCGAGGTGCTGCGCGGCGTCCGGCCGGTCTTCGCGGACGCGCCCGCCGCCCACGCCGCCCTGCCCGAACTGCTCGGCGACAATCTGAACGTGCCGACCGGGCAGCGCGCCATCCTCGCCCCGCTGCGCGGCCGCCGCCGGGTGATCGGCGCGGCGCTCTTCCTGCGCCGCCCCGAGCGCGTCGCCTTCGAGACGGACGATCTGCTGGTCGCCGCCCAGCTCGCCACGCACAGCGCGCTCGGCATCGACAAGGCGGTGCTGTACGGCCGCGAGGCGTACATCGCCGACGAGCTTCAGCGCACCATGCTCCCCGAGACGCTGCCGCGCCCCACCGGCGTACGGCTCGCCTCGCGCTATCTGCCCGCCGCCGAGACGGCCCGGGTGGGCGGCGACTGGTACGACGCGATCCCGCTGCCGGGCAGCCGGGTCGCGCTGGTCGTCGGCGACGTGATGGGCCACTCCATGACGTCGGCGGCCATCATGGGCCAGCTGCGCACCACCGCGCAGACCCTCGCCGGGCTCGACCTGCCGCCGCAGGAGGTGCTGCACCACCTCGACGAACAGGCCCAGCGTCTGGGCACCGACCGCATGGCGACCTGCCTGTACGCGGTCTACGACCCGGTCTCGCACCGCATCACCATCGCCAACGCCGGCCATCCCCCGCCGGTACTGCTGCACCTGGGCGGGCGGGCCGAGGTGCTGCGGGTGCCCGCGGGCGCGCCGATCGGCGTGGGCGGGGTGGACTTCGAGGCGGTCGAACTGGACGCGCCCGCCGGGGCCACGCTGCTGCTGTACACGGACGGTCTGGTCGAGTCGCGGCTGCGGGACGTGTGGACCGGCATAGAGCAGCTCCGCGAGCGGCTCTCGGCCACCGCCCAGCTGACGGGACCGGACCACCCGCCGCCCCTCGAGGCGCTCTGCGACGAGGTGCTCGACATGCTCGGACCGGGCGACCGGGACGACGACATCGCGCTGCTCGCCGCCCGGTTCCACGGGATCGCGCCGAGCGACGTCGCGTACTGGTTCCTGGAACCGGAGGACTCCGCGCCGGGCCGGGCCAGGAAGCTGGCCCGCAGAGCCCTGTCCCGGTGGGGTCTGGAAGAGCTCAGCGACTCCGTGGAGCTGCTGGTCAGCGAGGTCGTGACGAACGCGGTGCGCTACGCGTCCCGGCCGGTCACGCTGCGGCTGCTCCGTACCGACGTGCTGCGCTGCGAGGTCGGCGACGACGTGCCGCAGCTCCCGCGGCTGCGGCAGGCCCGCGCCACCGACGAGGGCGGGCGCGGCCTGTACCTGGTGAACCGGCTGGCCCGGCGCTGGGGAGCGACCCGGCTGAGCACCGGCAAGGTGGTCTGGTTCGAGCTGAACCGGGGCTGAACGTACGACGGACTCGGGGCCGGCAGCGGGCGACCGCCGCCGGCCCCGGCGTGTTCCGGCACCGGGCTGTCCCGGCCCCGTTCTCTTTCGACGGGAACGCCGCGGCCCGGGGCGTGCATGCGTCACCGCCGCACGGGTACGCGCACAACACCTCGGAACCGAACCGAAATTAGACCCCGTCCAGTTCTTGCCGACACCGTGTCGGCGGAGTTGAGTGGACGGACGAACCGACCTGACGAACTCCACTTCGACAGGAGGAACCTCGTGACGCAGGCAGCCGACAAGGCTCCGTACACCACGAACAACGTCGGTATCCCGGTGGAGAGCGACGAGCACTCGCTGACCGTGGGACCCGACGGCCCGATCCTGCTCCAGGACCACTACCTCATCGAGAAGATGGCCCAGTTCAACCGGGAGCGGGTCCCCGAGCGCGTGGTGCACGCCAAGGGCAGTGGCGCATACGGCTTCTTCGAAGTCACCAACGACGTCAGCCAGTTCACCAGGGCCGACGTCTTCCAGCCGGGCAAACGCACCGAGATGCTGGCCCGGTTCTCCACCGTGGCCGGCGAGCAGGGCTCGCCCGACACCTGGCGCGACCCGCGCGGTTTCGCGCTCAAGTTCTACACCGAGCACGGCAACTACGACATGGTGGGCAACAACACCCCGGTGTTCTTCGTCCGGGACACCATCAAGTTCCAGGACTTCATCCGGTCGCAGAAGCGGCACCCCGTCACCGGCCTGCGCAGCAACGACATGCAGTGGGACTTCTGGACCCTGTCGCCCGAGTCCGCCCACCAGGTGACCTGGCTGATGGGCGACCGGGGCATCCCGAAGACCTACCGGCACATGAACGGCTACAGCTCGCACACCTACATGTGGATCAACGGGGCGGGCGAGAAGTTCTGGGTGAAGTACCACTTCAAGACCGACCAGGGCATCGACTACCTCACCCAGGAGGAGGCCGACGAACTGGCCGGGCACGACGCGGACAAGCACCGCCGTGACCTGTACGAGGCGATCGAGTCCGGGAACGCGCCGACCTGGAGCCTGAAGGTGCAGGTCATGCCGTTCGAGGACGCGGCGGACTACCGCTTCAACCCCTTCGACCTGACGAAGGTCTGGCCGCACGGGGACTACCCGCTGATCGACGTCGGCCGGATGACCCTCAACAGGAACCCCGAGGACTACTTCGTCCACATCGAGCAGGCCGCCTTCGAGCCCGCGAACCTGGTGCCGGGCATCGGCCCCTCGCCGGACAAGATGCTCCTCGGCCGGCTGTTCTCGTACCCGGACACCCACCGGTACCGGATCGGCCCCAACTACGCCCAGCTCCCGCCGAACCGGCCGCACGCCCCGGTGAACTCGTACGCCAAGGACGGCCCGATGCGCTACGAGCCCTCCAAGGCCGCCCGGCCGTACGCGCCCAACTCCTACGGCGGTCCCGCGGCCGACTACGGGCGCTTCGGCGACCCCGCGAGCTGGCACGCCACGGGCGAGCTGGTCCGCGAGGCGTACAAACCGCACCGCGAGGACGACGACTGGGGCCAGGCGGGCACCATGGTCAGGAAGGTGCTGAGCGACGCGCAGCGCGACCGTCTGGTGTCCAACGTCAGCGGCCATCTCAAGGCCGACGTCTCGCGGCCGGTCCTGGACCGCGCGCTGCAGTACTGGCGGAACATCGACAAGGGGATCGGCGACCGCATCGCCGCGCGGGTCGACGGCGGCTGAGGCCGGTCATGCGCGAGGGGCGCCCGGCGGAATGCCGGGCGCCCCTCGGCCGCTCGCTCAGTCGTCCCTCGGTGAGAGCGGGTTGTCGGGGAAGTCGTCGTCCGGTGACGTGGTCGGATCCGTCGGCTCCTCGCTCGTCGTGTCGTCCGAGGGCTCGTCCGATGTCGCCGGCGGACTGGTGGTCGCCGGCGGCGAGGTCGTCGGGTCCTCGGTGGTCGGCGTCGAGGACGGGGACTCACTCGGCGACTCGGTGACCGAGGGCGTCTCGGACGGCTGCACGGCCGCGCCCTGCTTGGTGTCCAGGTCGAACTCGGAGACCTCGCCCATCGCGGCGAAGGTGTACGAGGCCCAGATCTGGGCGGGGTAGCCGCCGCCGTTGATGCGGCCGCTGCCCGGGATCAGACCCGTGGCGCCCGCGAGCGTGACCTGGTTGTGGTTCTTGGCGTCCTCGCCGAACAGGCCGACCGAGGTGACCAGGCCCGGCGTGTAGCCGGTGAACCAGGCGGACTTGTTGTTGTCGGACGTACCCGTCTTGCCCGCCACCTGCTGCCCGTTGCGGTTGACCGCCTGGGCGACGGAGGTCCGGGCCGTACCGTCGTCGACCACGCCGGTCAGCACCGAGGTGACCGTGTCGGCGGCCTCCCGGCTGATGACCTGGTCGCCGATGGGGTCGGGCAGGGTGACCGACAGGTCCTTGTGCTCGACCGACTTCAGCAGCGCGGGCGTGACCTTCTTGCCGTGGTTGTCGAGGGTCGCGTAGACACCGGCCATCTCCAGCGGGCTGGCGCCCATGGAACCCAGCGTCTGCGCGGGCACCGCCTCCAGGTCCTCGGTGTCCATGCCCAGCTCACCGGCTGTCTTCAGCACGGACTCCATGCCGACGTCGACGCCCATCTGCGCGAAGACGGAGTTGATCGACTTGTTCATCGCCGTCTGGACGGAGACGTCGCCGTAGTCCACGTCGTCCTCGTTCGGCGGCGCGAAGCCGACCTTCTGCCCGTCGCTGACCACGGGGCGCTTGCTGGTGCCGTCGTAGACCGTGCTCGCCGTGATCGGGACGTCGTCCTGCGTGGTGGCGTCCTGGTCGACGGCGGCCGCGAGGATGAGCGGCTTGAAGGTGGACGCCGGCTGGTAGTCGCGGCGCGTCGCGTTGTTCACGTAGTGCTTGAGATAGTCCTTGCCGCCGTACAGGGCGAGGACCCGGCCCGTCTTCGGGTCGACGGACGCGGCGCCCGCCTGGACGTCACCGTCGACCGAGCGCTTCTTGGCGTCCAGCTTGCTGGTGAGCTGGCTCTTGACGGTCTTCTCCAGCAGCGCCTGCTTCTTCTTGTCGATGTTCAGCGTCACCGTGAAGCCGCCCGCCTCGACCCGCGCCTCGGCGTCCTCCAGGTCGGAGGCGTCGCCCTGGGCGACGAGCTGCTTCTCCAGCGCCTTGTTGGCGGCGTCGACCAGGTACCCGGTCTGCCCCTCCATGCCGGGCGCGCCCCTGGGGTCCTCGGGCTTGGGGAACGTCAGCTTGTCGCGCTCGGCCGAGCTGAGCCAGTCCTCCTCGACCATGTTGTCGAGGGTGTAGTTCCACCGGTTCTGCACCAGCTTCTTGCCGGTGTCCGTGGCCACCGCCCAGTCGTACTGGCTCGGCGCCTGGAGCAGCGACGCCAGGTACGCGCCCTGGGCGACGGAGAGCTTCTTGGCGTCGACCCGGTAGTACGCCTGCGCCGCGGCCTGGATGCCGTACGCGCCGCGACCGTAGTAGCTGGTGTTGATGTAACCCGCGAGGATGTCGTCCTTGGAGTACTGGCGGTCCACCTTCAGCGAGATGACCAGTTCCTTCAGCTTGCGCGTGACGGTCTGGTCCTGCGTGAGGTAGTAGTTCTTGACGTACTGCTGGGTGATCGTCGAGCCGCCCTGCTTGCCCTTGCCGGACAGGGTGTTGACCAGGCCGCGCGCGGTGCCCTTCAGGTCGACGCCGGAGTCCTTGTAGAAGGACTTGTTCTCGGCGGCGACGAAGGTGCGCTGGACCTCCTTGGGCACCTCGGAGAGGTCGACGATCTCGCGGTTGAGGTCGCCGTCACGGGCCAGGAGCGAGCCGTCGCTGTACTTGTAGACGTTGCTCTGGAGCTGCGCGGAGGCGTTGCCCTCGGGGACGTCCACCACCAGGTACAGCACCACGAACCCGAGCATGCCGAGCAGGCACACCCCGAAGAAGGTTCCGAGGATCTTCTTCCAGGTGAAGAAGCGGCGTATGCCCGTGCGCCTGCCGGTCTTGGACGAGCGCCGGGACGCCGCGCGGCGGCCACCGCGCTTGCGCGCTCGTCTCTCTTCCGCTCGTCCCATGGACCGATCCGCTCCCGTTTCCTTCTCGTCCTTCTCAAACGCCACACAGGCCCGTCGTTCAAGTCAGCTCACGAAGCTAACACCGCGCGCTATGACAAAGGCCCGTCGATCCGGTCTTTTCCGGACGTGAGAATCAGCACCCGTCTCACTGGAACCGACGGCCCAGAGCCGCTTAAGGTTGCCATCGCGGGGTAAAGTGCTATCACTTAGATAGAATCGCGATAGGAACGGGGATCCATATGTCCACTCATGACCCGGCACCGGCACCCGCCGCCGACCTCCCCGAGATGCCCGCCCCGCGGGTACGGGAGTTCCAGGCGCACAGCATCGGCGGCGGGCTCGCGCTGCTGCTCGGCCTCGTCGGACTCCTCGCGGGCGCCGGCCTGATCGCGGCCGGGGCGACGGTCACCGCGACGGGCGCCAAGGCCGCGCTGATCATCGTCGGCATCCTGGTCGGCATCGCCGCGTTCTTCGCGATGTGCGGGCTGAACACGGTGGCGCCGGGCGAGGCCCGCGTCGTCCAGCTCTTCGGGCGCTACCGCGGGACGATCCGCCAGGACGGCCTGCGCTGGGTGAACCCCCTGACCTCGCGCACCAAGATCTCGACCCGGGTGCGCAACCACGAGACGGCCGTCCTGAAGGTCAACGACGCGTACGGCAACCCGATCGAGCTGGCCGCCGTGGTGGTGTGGAACGTCCAGGACACCGCCCAGGCGACCTTCGAGGTGGACGACTTCCTGGAGTTCGTCTCCACCCAGACCGAGGCGGCCGTCCGGCACATCGCCATCGAGTACCCCTACGACGCGCACGAGGAGGGCGGCCTGTCGCTGCGCGGCAACGCGGAGGAAATCACCGAGAAGCTCGCCGTCGAGCTGCACGCGCGCGTGGAGGCCGCCGGCGTACGGATCATCGAGTCGCGCTTCACGCATCTCGCGTACGCTCCCGAGATCGCCTCCGCGATGCTCCAGCGCCAGCAGGCCGGGGCGGTCGTGGCGGCACGGCGGCAGATCGTGGACGGCGCGGTCGGCATGGTCGAGGCGGCACTGGACCGGCTGACGGAGAGGGACATCGTGGAGCTGGACTCGGAACGGAAGGCGGCGATGGTGTCGAACCTGATGGTGGTGCTGTGCGGGGACCGCGCGGCGCAGCCCATCGTGAACACGGGATCCCTCTACCAGTGACGGACTCCTCCCAGGGGGCGGGCGCGCCGGAGCCCGCGCCCCGGCGGCGGCCGCAGCGCAAGCAGGTGCTGCTGCGGCTCGACCCGCTCGTCCACGACGCGCTCGCCCGCTGGGCGGGCGACGAGCTGCGGTCCACCAACGCGCAGATCGAGTTCCTGCTGCGCCGTGCGCTCGCGGAGACGGGCCGCCTCCCGGGCGGCACCGGACCGATCCCGCGCCGGGGCCGCCCGCCGGCCTCCGGCACCCCGGAGAACCGCCCGCCGGACGGCGGCTGACGACGGCTGACGACGAAGGGCGGCCGGCTGACGGTCGGCGGCCGGCGCGGTCCACGACGCGGCGCGGCCGACACGTGACGACCGCGGCCGACGCGTGACGACCGCCCACCGACGCACCGCAGCCGACACGTGGCGACCGCCCGCCAACGCACCGCGGCCGACGCGTGACGACCGCCCGCCGGCCGCCGGTCCCGACGTGGTGACACAACCGTGACAATGGCCTCTGACCTGCGCTCCCCTCCCCTGGGCGACCAGCTCTGCGCTCAGCGTATACATGCGGTGTATACGCCGTGTGTAGAGTGCTCCGCATGTCCATCGGTCACACCCTCCTAGGGCTTCTGGAATCCGGGCCCCGCCACGGTTACGACCTCAAGCGGGCCTTCGACGAAAAGTTCGGCCACGACCGGCCGCTGCACTACGGCCAGGTCTACTCGACCATGTCCCGCCTGCTGAAGAACGGCCTCGTGGAGGTCGACGGGATCGAGGCGGGCGGCGGCCCCGAGCGCAAGCGGTACGCGATCACCGAGGCGGGCATCACGGACGTCCAGCGCTGGCTGGCCACCCCCGAACCGCCCGAGCCGTACTTGCAGTCGACGCTCTACACCAAGGTCGTCCTGGCACTGCTGACCCGCCGCGACGCGGCCGGCATCCTCGACACCCAGCGCTCGGAACACCTGCGCCTGATGCGCATCCTGACCGACCGCAAGCGCAAGGGCGACCTCGCCGACCAGCTGATCTGCGACCACGCCCTCTTCCATCTGGAGGCCGACCTGCGGTGGCTCGAGCTCACCGCGGCCCGCCTCGACAAGCTCGCCGAGGCGGTGACCCGATGACCATCACACCTCCCCCCGGCTCCCTGCTCACCGCGACGGAGCTCCGCAAGACATACGGCCCGACCACCGCGCTGGACGGCGCCGAGTTCTCCATCCACCCGGGCGAGATCGTCGCCGTCATGGGCCCCTCCGGCTCCGGCAAGTCGACCCTGCTGCACTGCCTCGCCGGCATCGTCACGCCGGACTCAGGGTCGATCACCTACAACGGCCGCGAGCTGGCCACGATGAACGACGGCCAGCGCAGCGCCCTGCGCCGCTCCGAGTTCGGCTTCGTCTTCCAGTTCGGCCAGCTCGTCCCCGAACTGACCTGCGTGGAGAACGTCGCCCTGCCGCTGCGCCTCAACGGCACCGGACGCAAGGAGGCCGAGCGCGCCGCCGTCTCCTGGATGGAGCGCCTGGAGGTCGACGACCTCAAGGACAAGCGGCCCGGCGAGGTCTCCGGCGGCCAGGGCCAGCGGGTGGCGGTCGCCCGCTCGCTGGTGACCAACCCGCGCGTGCTCTTCGCCGACGAGCCCACCGGCGCGCTCGACTCGCTCAACGGCGAGCGCGTGATGGAACTGCTCACGGAGGCGGCCCGCTCGACCAACGCGGCCGTCGTCCTGGTCACCCACGAGGCCCGGGTCGCGGCCTACTCCGACCGCGAGATCGTCGTCCGCGACGGCCGGTCCCGGGACATGGAGCGGATCGTATGAACGTCCGCCAGTGGTCCAGGGACCTCGTGATGGGCGCGAGGTTCGCGGTCACCGGCGGCCGGGAGGGCTGGGTACGCCTGCTGCTCACCGGCGTCGGCGTCGGCCTCGGTGTCGCGCTGCTGCTGGTCACCACCTCGATACCGAACCTGCTCTCCGCGCGGCAGGAGACGGAGGACGCGCGGACGGACTACACCTTCAGCCAGCAGACCATGCCCAAGGCCGACGACACGTTGCTCGTCGCGACCATGAGCACCACCTACCGCGACCAGGACATCCGCGGCCGGATGCTGGAGCCGGAGGGCGAGCGGGCACCGGTGCCGCCGGGCGTGTCCGCGCTGCCGAAGACGGGCGAGATGGTGGTCTCCCCCGCGCTCGACCGGCTGCTGAAGTCCGACGACGGCAAGCTGCTGCGCGAGCGGCTGCCGTACCGCACGGCCGGCACCATCGGCGAGAGCGGACTGCTCGGCCCCCAGGAACTCACCTACTACGTGGGGGGCGAGGGGCTTGCCTCGCGGATGAACAACGGCACCATCTCCCGGATCGACGCCTTCCGTTCGCCGCACCAGTCGTCCGACCCCCTGGACCCGGTCCTCGTCCTGCTGATCCTCGTGATCTTCGTGGTGCTGCTGCTGCCGGTCGGCGTCTTCATCGCCGCGGCCGTGCGCTTCGGCGGCGAGCGGCGCGACCGCAGGCTCGCGGCCCTGCGGCTGGTCGGCGCCGACGGCCGGATGACCCGGCGGATCGCGGCGGGCGAGGCGGTGGCGGGCGCGATCGTGGGTCTGGCCTTCGGCGCCGGATTCTTCCTGGTGGGCCGTCAGCTCGTCGCGAAGGTCGAAGTGTGGGGCGAGAGCGTCTTCCCGAGCCAGCTCAGCCCGTCCCCCGCCCTCGCCGCGCTGATCGCGCTCGCCGTACCGGCCGCCGCGGTGGCGGTCACCCTCTTCGCGCTGCGCGGCGTCGTCATCGAACCGCTCGGTGTGGTGCGCGCGGGCCGGCCGCCCCGGCGCCGGCTGTGGTGGCGGCTGCTGCTGCCGCTGGGCGGCGCCGCCCTGCTCGCCCCGATGATCGGCAAGGGCTCGGACGGCGGGGACTTCAACCAGTACATGGTGATCGGCGGCGTCCTGCTGCTGCTCGTCGGCGTCACCGCGCTGCTGCCCTGGCTCGTGGAGACGGTGGTGGCGCGGCTCGGGGCCGGCGCGGTCTCCTGGCAGCTCGCCGTGCGCAGGCTCCAGTTGAGCAGCGGCACCGCGGCACGCATGGTCAACGGCATCGCCGTCGCGGTGGCCGGTGCCATCGCCCTGCAGATGCTGTTCGCCGGGGCCTCGGGCGCCTTCACCAAGTCCACGGGCAAGGACGTCACCCGGGCCCAGATGGAGGTCTCGGTGCCCAAGGGCCTCTCCCTGAGGGAGATGGACCGCAGGCTCACCGACACGCGGTCCGTGCGGCACACGGTCCCGCTGTCCAACGTCACCGTGGGCGACCGCCGCACCGATCCCGAGCTCGTCTCGGACGTCAGTGTGGGCGACTGCGCCGCGCTGCGCGAGCTGGCGAAGCTGCCCTCGTGCGAGGACGGCGACGTCTTCGCCGTACGGGGCGCCCAGGACGACACGGACGGCCCCGCGCTGACCAAGGCGGGCCGGACCGTCTACCTCGACCCCGGCTGGGACGGCGACGCGGTGAAGAGTCACACGCTCGCGTACACGGTGCCCAGGGACGTGAAGCCGGCCGTGACGCGCAAGGACCCGACGGGCTGGGAGCGCGGCGGCCTGCTGCTGACCGAGGGCGCGGTGCCCGAGAAGGCGGCCCAGGCTCTGTGGTCCACGGTGTACGTCCAGATCGACACGTCGGACCCGGACGCCTACGACCTGGTCCGCAACACCGTGGCGAAGGCCGACCCGCTCGCGAACCCGATGACCTGGTCGGCGAGCGATCAGTCCAAGGAGTTCGCCTCCATCCGCACGGGTCTGTTCGTGGGGGCGACCTGCGTGCTGTTCCTGATCGGCGCGAGCCTGCTGGTGTCGCAGCTCGAGCAGTTGCGCGACCGCAGGAAGCTGCTGTCCGCGCTGGTCGCCTTCGGCACCCGGCGCCGTACCCTCGCCCTGTCGGTGCTCTGGCAGACCGCCCTGCCCATCGTGATCGGGCTGGTCCTCGCCACCGTGGTCGGACTGGTCCTGGGCGTGATCCTGCTGAGGATGGCCGCCATCGACATGGGCGTGGACTGGCTGAGCGTGGCGTCGATGGCGGGCAGCGGCGCGGTGGTCGTCCTGCTGGTGACGGCCCTGAGCCTGCCCCCGCTGCTGCGCCTGCTCCGCCCGGACGGACTGCGCACGGAGTAGCCGCCCGGCCAGGGCGTGTTGCTTCAGAGCACCCGCACCGGCAGTGGCCGCAGCGCTTCCCGGAGCGCTGCGGCCAGTTCCTCGTACTCGGCGCCCCGGGCCGCGCCCGCCCGCATCGCCAGGGCGATCCGCCGGGTGGGGGCGGGGTCGGCGAAGTACCCGGTGAGGAGCTGGTTGCTGCGGCTGGTCTCGACCTTGACGGCGGTGCGCGGCAGCAGGGTCACGCCGAGGCCGCCCGCGACGAGCTGGACGAGGGTGGACAGGCCGGCCGCCGTGGTCGTGACGGGCGCGTCCGCGCGGCCCGCCTCCTGGCAGATGTCGAGCGCCTGGTCCCGCAGACAGTGCCCCTCGTCCAGGAGCAGCAGGTTGAGCTCGCGCAGCACCTCGCGCGCTATCCCTTCCCGGCCGCCGAGCCCGTGATCGAGCGGCGTCACCAGTACGAAGTCCTCGTCGAACAGCGGCAGTTCCACCACGCCGGGCATACCGAGCGGCACCGCGAGCAGCAGCAGGTCCAGCCGTCCGACGGTGAGCCCTTCCAGCAGATTCGCCGTCTGCTCCTCGTGCACCTGGAGGTCGAGGTGCGGATAGCGGTCGTGGACCAGCTTCAGGACGGTCGGCAGCAGATACGGGGCGACGGTGGGGATGACACCGAGCCGCAGCGCCCCGGTGAACGGCGCCCGCACCGCCTCGGCCTCCTCCATCAGCGCCCCCACCTCGGCGAGCACCGCCTTGGCCCGTACGGCGAGCCGGGCGCCCGCGGGCGAGAGCAGCACCTTGCGGGTCGTACGTTCGAGCAGGGTCACGCCGAGCGTCTCCTCCAGGGCCGAGACCGCGCCGGACAGGGCGGGCTGGCTCATGCCGATCGCGGCGGCGGCGTCCCGGAAGTGCAGGTGCTCCGCCACCACGGCGAAGGCCCGCAACTGGGCGAGGCTGGGCTGCCGGCGCCCGCCGTTCCTGGCCGTGAGCGCGCCGCCCGCCGGCATGCCCGCACCGCCCGTGGCGCCCGCCATTCCCGTACCCCTTACTCAGTGCGACTGATAGCCCATATCGATCAACCCGACCGAGTGTAGCTATTTCCTGAATCAATGCAGCATGTGCCACGATCGTGGCCGTCCAACCCATGGGAAGCACCCTCACGAGGGGTGCTTCTTCGCTGCAAGGAGAGCGTGTGCTCACTGTTGGTGACAAGTTCCCCGAGTTCGATCTGACCGCCTGCGTCTCGCTGGAGAAGGGCAAGGAGTTCGCGCAGATCGACCACAAGACCTACGAGGGTCAGTGGAAGGTCGTCTTCGCGTGGCCCAAGGACTTCACCTTCGTGTGCCCGACCGAGATCGCCGCCTTCGGCAAGCTGAACGGCGAGTTCGCCGACCGCGACGCCCAGGTGCTCGGCTTCTCCGGTGACTCCGAGTTCGTGCACCACGCCTGGCGCAAGGACCACCCGGACCTGACCGACCTGCCCTTCCCGATGATGGCCGACTCCAGGCACGAGCTGATGCGCGACCTCGGCATCGAGGGCGAGGACGGCTTCGCCAAGCGCGCCGTCTTCATCGTGGACCAGAACAACGAGATCCAGTTCTCCATGGTGACCGCCGGCTCCGTCGGCCGTAACCCCAAGGAGGTCCTGCGGGTCCTCGACGCCCTCCAGACGGACGAGCTCTGCCCGTGCAACTGGTCCAAGGGCGACGAGACCCTGGACCCGGTCGCGCTGCTGGCGGGTGAGTGACCTCCATGTCCCTCGACGCCCTGAAGTCCGCCGTCCCTGACTACGCCAAGGACCTGCGCCTGAACCTGGGCTCGGTGATCGGCAACTCCCAGCTCCCGCAGCAGCAGCTGTGGGGCACGGTGCTCGCCTGTGCCATCGCCTCCCGCTCGCCGCGCGTCCTGCGTGAGCTGGAGCCCGAGGCCAAGGCCAACCTCTCCGCCGAGGCGTACACCGCCGCCAAGGCCGCCGCGGCCGTCATGGCGATGAACAACGTCTTCTACCGCACCCGGCACCTGCTCTCCGACCCGGAGTACGGGACGCTGCGCGCGGGGCTGCGGATGAACGTCATCGGCAACCCCGGTGTCGAGAAGGTCGACTTCGAGCTCTGGTCGCTGGCGGTCTCCGCCGTCAACGGCTGCGGGCAGTGCCTGGACTCCCACGAGCAGGTGCTCCGCAAGGCGGGCGTCGACCGGGAGACGATCCAGGAGGCGTTCAAGATCGCCGCGGTGATCCAGGCGGTCGGCACGACGCTCGACGCCGAGGCCGTCCTCGCCGAGTAGCCGCCCCCGAGGCACGCACGAGGCCCCGTCCACCCGAGGGTGGACGGGGCCTTCGTCGTACGCGGCGGGACTTCGTCGTACGCGGCCGAAACGTTCGTTCCCGCGTGTCAGTCCCGCACCGGACCTCAGTCCTGCCGCGGCGGCGGCTCCCCGGCGGCGTACCGGCGCAGATAGCCGACGACCGTGTTGGAGACCGCCACCAGCGGCACCGCCACCACCGCGCCGCCGATTCCGGCGACCATGCCGCCCGCGGCGACCGCGAGGACCACCGCCAGCGGGTGCACCCGCACGGCCCGTCCCAGGATGAACGGCTGGAGGATGTGGCCCTCGATCTGCTG
The DNA here is from genome assembly GCF_042732375.1 of Streptomyces sp. NPDC059785. Taxonomy (NCBI): domain Bacteria; kingdom Bacillati; phylum Actinomycetota; class Actinomycetes; order Kitasatosporales; family Streptomycetaceae; genus Streptomyces; species Streptomyces sp. NPDC059785. The sequence goes on along the minus strand of NZ_JBHWHV010000012.1, from coordinate 86,270 downwards.
CACCGCGAGCACCACCACCAGGGTCATGACGGCGGTGAACACGCCCTGCGTGACGAGCGCGACGACCACCGCGAGGGCGCCCGACACCACCGCGCCCACCAGCGGGATGAACGCGAACAGGAAGATGAAGACGGCGAGCGGTACGGCCATCGGGACGTCAAGGAAGTAGATGCCCAGGCCGATGAAGATGGCGTCGATCAGCGCCACTATCACCGTGCCCCGCACATACGCCGTCAGCGTCCGCCAGGCCCGGGGCCCGGCACCGGCCACGCCCGGGCGGGCGGCGGCCGGGACGAGCTTGAGGGTCCACTCCCAGATGCGCTTGCCGTCGTAGAGCAGGAACAGCGTCGAGAACATCGTCAGAAGGATGCCGGTCAGCGCCTCCACGATGACCGTGACGCCCTCCAGGCCCGCGGACGTTATCTGGTCGGTGTTGGCGCCAACCGCCTCGCGCAGGTTCTTGGCGATCTCGTTGATCTGCTTGTCGGTGACGTGGAACGGGCTGTTGAGCAGCCACTTGCGCAGCTCGTCGATGCCGTCCTGGACCTGGTCGGAGAGGTTGTCGATGTTCTCCATGACCTGCCAGGTCACGAACCAGCCGATCAGCCCCATGATGACGAAGCCGAGGATCGCGGTGAGCGCGGTGGCGGGCCCGCGCGGCACGCCGTACCGGCGCAGCCGCCCGACGGTGGGCTGGAGCAGCGCGGTGATCAGCAGCGCCGACACGAAGGCGAGGACGACCAGTTGGACGGCGCTGATGACGCGCATCAGCACCCAGACGGTGCCCGCGAGGACGAGCAGCCGCCAGCCGGCCTCGGCGGCGACCCGTACACCCCACGGCACCGCCGCGGACGGGTCGGGGCGGGCGGCGACGGCGGGCGCGTACAGGACGGGCTCGGGCGCCTGCTCGGGCGCGGGCGCGGCGGCACCGTCGTCGTCCCGGGCCCGGGTTTCCTTCGCACCGGCGTCGGCCGGTTCGCGGACGTCCGGTGTGCCGGCGCCCGGTTCGCGGACGTCCGGTGTGCCGGCGCCCGGTTCGCCGCCGTCCGATTCACCGCCGTCCGCCGCGCGGTCGGCGCGGCGCCCGGTCCCGGCGTCCGCGTGATGCCCGTTCCTCCGGTCCCCGGGGCCGGCCGTCGCCGCGTCCCGGTGGCCGTCCGCGCCGGGCTCCCCCTGCGCGTCCCGCTCGACCTCCGCGCGGCGTTCGTCCAGCCGCTCTCCCAGTTCGGTCAGTCCGGCGCCCAGCCGGCCGAGCCATCGCGGCACTCTCGACATGATCCGTCCTCTTCCCCCGTTGGTCCCCACCACTCCCCCCTTGGAGTTGTTCCGTCCGACCGTACATGGCCCGCGTCCGGACACGACGGAGCCCCTCACCGAGGACGGTGAGGGGCTCCGGAAGGTTGAGCTGCCGTGCGGCCAGGCTCAGTACCAGCTGTTGGCCTGCCAGAACGACCAGGCGTCACAGGGGCTGCCGTAACGCTGGTTCATGTAGTTGAGGCCCCACTTGATCTGGGTGGCCGGGTTCGTCTGCCAGTCGGAGCCGGCGGACGAGTACTTGGAGGCCGGAAGGGCCTGGAAGAGGCCGTAGGCGCCGGAGGAGGCGTTGACCGCCTTGTAGTTCCAGCTCGACTCGTGGTCGACGATGTTGCTGAAGCACTGGAACTGGTCGCCGGCCACCATCTGCCGGGCCATGGCCTGGATCTGCGCGACGGAGTAGGAGCTCTGGACCGAGAAGCTGGTGGCGTCGCGGGTCTCGGAGCGGCTGGCCTCCTTCTTGGCCTCTTCGCGCTCCTTGGCGTCCTTCTCCGCCTTGGCCGCGGCCTTCTGCTTGGTGACCGCGTCCTCGGCCGCCTGCTTGCGGGCGGCCTCCTCCGCGTCCTTCTTGGCGCTCGCGTCCGCGGCGATGGCCTGTGCGTCGGCCTGCTGCGTCAGGGACGCGGTCTGCACCTGGGCCTGCTGACCCGTAGGGATGTCAGCGAGAAGCGTCGCGTCGCTCGCCGTTGCCTCGGCGTCGTTCGCGGACGCGGTGCTGCCTGAGGCAACACCGGTGACGGCGCCGACAGCGGTGACCGCGGTGGCCGAAGCCACTGCGAATCCCCGGACCGAAATCCGGCTCACACGGTTTCCTTCCAGCATCGCCCGCTACAGGTGACCCTCGCGGACGCAATCGTGCCCCTGGCGCTGGCCTCCCAACTGCGGGGTCACGGGAGGCACGGACCCGGTGGGCAACTCCCCGAGGGGAAGCGCCGCGTGGTACTCGGGCGGCATACGACGACGCTATGGAGTTCTGATGTAGCTGAGGTGCTGTGCCTCCCCCAGAGCCATATGGCCTGGGCGGTACCCCCAGGGGTACAACTGTGTCGTATGCGGGGCCTGACAGGAGTGAGACTCTGCCGTACCCCGACACCGCAAGGCAATTCCCGGTTGCGTGTGAAAGCTCACACCTCGTTTGCCTCAAGAGTTTTCCGGAAACGTACGCGCACCAAGGCGCCGCCCGGATAGGCTCTTTCGCCTTTGCCGGACGGCGCCAATTACCGCTCAGATGCCGGGAGTTGAGCCCGTGCGGGCGTCAGGACTAAAGCTGCCCCTCTTCCAGCATTTCGGTCACAAGCGCGGCAATCTGGGACCTCTCGGACCGATTGAGCGTCACATGCGCGAAGAGCGGATGACCCTTCAGTTTCTCGACGACGGCGACCACTCCGTCGTACCGGCCGACCCTCAGATTGTCCCGCTGGGCGACATCGTGGGTCAGCACGACCCGGGAATTGGCCCCGATCCGGGACAGAACGGTCAGCAGTACGTTCCGCTCCAGCGACTGCGCCTCGTCCACGATCACGAAGGCGTCGTGCAGGGAGCGGCCGCGGATGTGGGTGAGCGGCAGCACCTCCAGCATGCCGCGCGCGCTGACCTCCTCGATGACCTCCCGGCTGGTGACCGAGGAGAGGGTGTCGAAGACCGCCTGCGCCCAGGGGCCCATCTTCTCCGCCTCGGAGCCGGGCAGATAGCCGAGCTCCTGCCCGCCCACCGCGTACAGCGGCCGGAAGACCATCACCTTCTGGTGCTGGCGCCGCTCCAGCACCGCCTCGAGACCCGCGCACAGCGCGAGCGCGGACTTGCCGGTGCCGGCCCGGCCGCCCATCGAGACGATCCCGATGTCCGGGTCGAGCAGCAGGTCGAGCGCGATGCGCTGCTCGGCGCTGCGGCCCTTGATGCCGAACGCCTCGCGGTCGCCGCGCACCAGCCGGACGTTGCCCTCGGCCGTGACCCGGCCGAGCGCCTTGCCGCGCTCGGACTGGATGGTCAGACCGGTGTGCACCGGCAGGTCGGCCGCCTCGGGCACATAGGCGTGCCCTTCCTCGAACAGGACGTCCACCTGTTCGCCCGGCAGGGTCAGTTCGGACATCCCGGTCCAGCCGGAGGAGCCCGTGATGGCGAGCTCCGCGCGGTACTCCTCGGCGAGGAGCCCGACGGACGACGCCTTGATCCTGAGCGGCAGGTCCTTCGAGACGACCGTGACGTCGTATCCCTCGGCCTGGAGATTACGGGCGACGGCGAGGATGCGGGAGTCGTTGTCCCCCAGGCGGTAGCCGCTGGGCAGCACGCTGGGGTCCGAGTGGTTGAGCTCGACGCGTACCGTCCCGCCGAGTTCCCCGATCGGGATGGGGGCGTCGAGGCGACCGTGCCTGACCCGGAACTCGTCCAGCAGCCGCAGGGCCTGCCGGGCGAAGTAGCCGAGTTCGGGATGGTGCCGCTTCGCCTCCAGCTCCGTCACCACGACGATGGGGAGCACGACCTCGTGCTCGTCGAAGCGGCTCAGGGCGTTCGGGTCGGCCAGCAGGACGCTGGTGTCGAGAACATAGGTGCGCCGGTCGGGCTTATGGCGCTTTGTGCTGGTCACCACGGAAGGACGTACCCCCTCGGATGAGGTCGGGGAGCGACGAAGGAGATGGACCGGTCACGGCCCGCACCGCGGACCGGCGACCGGCCCTCCGCTTCGTCCGTGCTGACCGCACGGTCGGGCTGGTGCAAAGGGCCTCCCGGGCGGACGGCCCCGTGCCGCCCGCTGAGATCCGACATCCGTTGTTCGGATGTCGACCTGGAGGCTTTATGCCCTCGAACAAGCGCTGCCATGCCACGACTCAGGACGGCGCGCTCGTTAACTCCTGATGACGTACGTCCCGCACCTCTCGTGCCGTACGTCCCCGCGGGTCGCGGGGTCAGCCCCCGTAACGCCGGTGGCGGGCCGCGTAGTCGCGCAGGGCGCGCAGGAAGTCGACCTTGCGGAAGGCCGGCCAGAAGACCTCGCAGAAGTAGTACTCCGAATGGGCGGTCTGCCACAGCATGAAGCCGGACAGGCGCTGTTCGCCGCTGGTGCGGATGACGAGGTCCGGGTCGGGCTGGGCCTTGGTGTAGAGGTGCTTGCCGATCAGGTCGACGTCCACCGACTCGGCGAGGTCCTCGATCGAGGTGCCCTTGTCGTGGGCGTCGAGGAGCATGGAGCGCACGGCGTCGGCGATCTCCTGCCGGCCGCCGTAGCCGATGGCGACGTTGACCACTATTCCGTCGACGTCCGCGGTGGCCTCCTCGGCCTCCTTGAGCACGTGCTGCATCCGCGTGGGCAGCAGGTCGGGGGTGCCGACGTGGTGCACGCGCCAGCGGCCGTCGGCGGCCAGGGTGCGGACGACGCCCTCGATGATCTCCAGGAGGGGGACCAGTTCTTCCTGCGGGCGGTCGAAGTTGTCCGTCGACAGCAGCCAGAGGGTGACGACCTCGACATCGGTCTCGGAGCACCAGCCGAGGAATTCCTCGATCTTGTCGGCGCCGGCCCGGTGCCCCTGCGCGGCGGTGGAGCCCGCCGCCTTCGCCCAGCGCCGGTTGCCGTCCATGATGACGCCGATGTGCTTGGGCACCTGGGCGTGGTCGAGGTGGCCTTCCACCCTGCGTGCATAGAACCTGACCAGCAGACGCCGCAGGTTGTCGCGCAGGTTCACGTGTAGTCAGCCCCTCCGTGCGGATCGGACAGGCGCGAGCGGGCGCAAGCACTGTCCAGATGGCGGTCCCCGGGGGCGAAGCCTACCCCCGCCCGGCGAGGGCCCCGGCATGGGGTGAGCGGGCGACGACGGGCGCCGCGCGCACCGCTCCGATCCGGACACTTCATCGGAACGCCCGGTGCACGCGCCGGTGTCCACGCCCGCACCGGCGCGCGGACCGCCGAACGGGCCGGGCCGCCGCCGGCGATGGGCGTATGCCGGCTCGCCCACCCGCCCACGGTCTCATCGATCGGCCGCGGGACCGGGGACGCCGGTCCGCTCGGCATGGCCCGCATCGCTCGGGGTCCCGGCCCCGGCGGGGTGCGGCGGCCGGGCGGCGGTCACATGGGGGTACCTGGCTGCTTCCCGGGAGCGGGGGGCGCATCCGGCGGGTCGCGCCGGGGCGCACGGCGGCCCGGCGGCACCGTTCCGGACGGGGACAGAAAACGGGCCGGTCCGTGGGGGGGAGACGGACCGGCCCGAGGGGGGGTTTCCACCATAACCCTTCGTAAGTGATGCTGCGTGCATCGGCGTGCCACAACTACTCTCCGAAACCGGACGACGACGCCCGGAGGGTCGCGGAATCCCGGATTCAGGGCTGGATCATGGCCGAATACCAGCGGATTCCAAGGGAAATCAGGTGGATCGGTGGAGATCCAGAGGTTGTACGGGGTGTTCGGGGCCTTCGGCGGGGGTGTCGCGCCGTACTCCGGGCGGGTGACGCGCGACACGGGGAGCGTCTTGACGCGAGCGCGGGTGCCTCGACGCGCACAGGCGCCCTGACGCGGGCGCTAGCGTCGCGGGCATGGCCACGCCTGTCACGTTCGTCACGCCCGATACGTCCGCGCCAGTGCCGCTGGAACTGGCGGAGACGGCGCGCGCCCGGCGCAAGGGGCTGCTCGGGCGCGCCGGGATCGAGGGCGCGCTGCTGCTGAGTCCGGCGAACTCGGTCCACACCCTGGGGATGCGGTTCGCGATCGACGTCGCCTATCTGGACCGGTCGCTGCGGGTCCTGGCGGTACGCACGATGCGGCCCGGCCGGATCGGACTGCCGCGCCCGCGGGCCCGGCACGTCCTGGAGGCGGAGGCGGGGGCGATGGCCGGATGGGGCGTACGACGCGGGGTGCGGCTGGCCGTTCGGGGGCGGTGACTCCCGCACGACGGGGGTGTGCGGCCGATCGTACAGGGGCGGTAACTGCCGTACGACAGAGGGGATTCGGCACCGCGCAGCCCCCTCCACTGCGCGGTACCGCACGCGCAGCTTTGCTCACGCGAATTCCCTTGGTCCGAACTTACTTGAGGCCACAGGCGGGTGCGACCTTTCCTCGATAACGATGTGGAAACCCTGTGAGGACGGCCGCACGGATGCGGAGTTGGGGCGCGGTCACGCCGCCGGCTTACGGGCCTCGATGAGGAAGCGGGTGCTGTGGGCGACGAACGGACCCTCGCGCCCGATCTGCTCGTGCAGACCTCGCAACCGGTCCCGGTACTCCTCGACGGTGAAGCCCGGCACCATCCAGATCACCTTGCGCAGGAAGTGGACGACGGCCCCGACGTCGTGGAACTCCAACCGCAGCCGGGCGGTGCGCACCTGGACCACGTCGAGCCCGGCGGCCACGGCGGCGGCGCGGGCGGCGTCGGGGTGCCGGGCGCTCCTCGTCCGCTCGGGCTGCGGTCCGAGGAAGTACTCGACGACCTCGAAGGCGCTCGCGGGTCCGACCTGCTGCGAGAAGTACGTGCCGCCTGGGCGCAGGACCCGCGCGATCTCCGCCCAGTGCGTGCGGACCGGGTGCCGGCTGGTGACCAGGTCGAAGGCACCGTCCGCGAAGGGCGGCGGCGCGTCCTCGGGCGAGGCGACGACCACCGCGCCGCGGGGGTGCAGCAGCGCGGTGGCCTTCGCCACGTTCGGCGGCCAGCCCTCGGTCGCGACCGTCAGCCGGGGCAACTCCGCTGCGGAGGCGAGCACTTCGCCTCCCCCGGTCTGGAGGTCGAGCGCGGCGGACGCGCGGGCCAGCCGCTCGCCCATCGCCCGCGCGTACCCCCAGGGCGGGCGCTCCTCGGTGGCCCGTCCCTCGAACCAGGAGAAGTCCCAGCCCTCGACGGGCGCGTCCGCGGCCTCGGCGACGAGCTCGTCGAACGTACGGGGCGTGGTCATGCCGTCGATCGTCGCAAGACACCGGCGCCCGCGCGACCGGGTTTCCCCGGCCGCGCTCGACGGGCGGCGCTCAGGGCACGAGGGGGCGTACCTCCCGGGCGACGAAGCGGACGAACCCCTCGGGGTCCGGTTCGTCGGCCGTGGGCTGGAGGACGACGGTGTCGGCACCGGCGTCCGCGAGCCGCCGCACCGCCTCGGCGACGGCCTTCGCGTCCCCGGCCGCGCCGTGTCCGGCCTCCGGGTCCTCCCCGTTCGCCGCGATCTCGGCCCTGAGCCGGTCGGCCGCGCCGGGCCCGGTCGCCGCGTGCATGTATACGACGATCCGGTGCGGGTCCGTGCGCCCCGCCGCGGCCCGCCCCTCGTCAATGAGCGTACGGGCGCGCTTCACTCCTTCGGGGGCGGTGGCTGCGGTCAGCAGGGTCCCGTCGGCGGCCTCGCCCGCCAGGCGCAGGGAGCGCGGCCCGGTCACGCCGGCCAGTACGGGGACGCCGGGCGCGGGCGGCCAGTCGAGCGCGACGCCGTCAAGTCTGACGTACCGTCCGTCGGTCGTGACGCGCTCGCCGCCGAGCAGCGCGCGCAGCGCCGCCAGGTACTCGCGCAGCAGCGTCATCGGCGACTCGGCGCGCGCGCCGACCTGTCCCATCCAGTCCTGCACACCGTGCCCGACGGCGAGGACGGCACGTCCGGGGAACAGCCGGTGCAGGGTGGCGGCCTCCATCGCGGTGACGGCGACGTTGCGCAGCGGGACCGGGAGCAGGCCGACGCCGACGCGCAGCCGCTCGGTCCAGGCGAGCGCGGCCGCCGCCGCGGATATCCCTCCTTCGAGGAAGCAGTCCTCCCACAGCCACAGCTCTTCCAGTCCTGCGTCGTCCGCGAGCCGCGCCAGGGCGCGCAGCCGCTCGGGGGGAAGTTGGGGCCGGAACACGGCGCCGAGTCCAGTCATGCCCACTTTCCTATCCGTGGCGCGCGCCTGCGGACAAGACCATTCGCGGGCTGGTGATCAGCTCTGCTCGCTCGGGCTCGTGGACTCCCCCCTCGGGAACGACACCTCCACCCGGCGGTTCTTGCGGCGGCCCTGCTCGGAGCCGTTGTCGGCGATCGGGTAGTCCTCGCTGTAGCCCCGCACCTCGAAGGTGGTGTCTGCGTCCACGTTCGCCGCGAGCTGGTCGTGGACCGCCTCCGCGCGCTTCTTGGAGAGGGTCAGCCCGTGCGCGTAGGAACCGAGGTTGTCGGTGAAGCCGAAGACCCTCACGTTCGTGGCGTTCTGCGCGTTGATCTCGTCCGCGATCGCCTGGATACGGGAACGGGCGTCGGGGTTCAGCTTGGAGCTGTCCTTGGGGAACAGCACCTCGGCCTGGAGCGCGAACGTGACGTTCTCATTGGTGTCCTCGCGGCGCTCCTCACCGCCGAGGTCCTCCACGACCGACTTGATGTCCAGCACCTTGGCGGGCGCGAGCGTCGCGCCGTCCGCCAGCTTCAGTCCCGGGCTGTTGGCGTCCACCTCGGGGGGCGGTGACGTGGTGACGGTGCCCGGCGGCGCGCTCGGGTCGTCGTCGGCGTGCGCCGGTCCCGGCAGCCCGAGCGTGACCAGCACGGCGAAGGCCGTGAACGTCGTCGCGGTCGCGGTGGTACGGCGTGGCAGACCCATGACTCACTCGCCCTCGGCCAGCTCGATGTCGGCGGGGGGCATGGAGCCGACCTGGAAACTTACCTGGGTGGTGTCTTCGGGGGGGGCGGGGAACTGGGCATACCAGTCGGCCGAGTCTCCCGGCCTCACGCGGGCGAACTTGGTGCAGAGGCACCGACCGGACGTGTCCCGCAGCACGAGGTACTTCTTCTTGCCCTTCTCGTCCACGAGGCTGGCGCCCGCCAGGGAGCCACCGTTGCTGGCCAGCTCAGTCTCGTCGCTCTGCCAGTTGGCACCGAGCCACGAACTGCTGCCTCCATTACTCACCCGGCCCGACACCGTGACAAAGCCTCCCTGGTCCCGGTCGGCGGACGTGATGGTGACGGTGATGTCACCGTCCTTGGCCGTCGCCAGCACCCTGTCCGCCGTCGGTGTCTGCGACTGCTCCTGATCATCTTCCTTGTCCTTGCCAGGCGCGGAAGAGGCCGAGGAACTTGAATCGGATCTGTCGTCGTCGCTTCCTCCGCCGCAGCCGGCCACCGTGAGGAGCAGCCCAGAAGCTATCGCCACCGCGCTCAGCGCCCTGCGGCCCTTCATGGTGTGCCGAAAGTCCATCGGTACGGCTTCCTCTCACTCGGCCAGATGCACAGAGAACATCACGGACGCGTCAGGAAGGTCGTCCGGATCAAAATCTTCGGGGTCGATGTTCACGGTCTCGTCGCCGCAGTCCAGCTCGACCGGTTTCCCGGGGTCCGCGTCGGCGGCGAAGTCGCAGCGCGGCTGAATGACGGCGGCGGCATGGGCCTTGGCCTTCATGCTCTCGGTCCCGGGGATGATGGAGTCGCCGACCGTGTAGTTGGTCTGGATCTCGACCTCGTAGCCGGGATAGCCGCTGATGGTGACCGGCTGGGCGGCGCCCACGAGAGCCGAGTCGTTCTGGGCGGCCAGCTCCTGGGCCGCGGCCGTGGCTCCGGCGCCGGCCGGGGATTCGTCGTCGAGCCAGTCCAGCCAGTCACCGCCCTGGCCGATGGCGGCCGTCAGACCGTCCACCAGCTCCTCGCGGGCGTCCTGGGCCGCGGCCAGTGCGGCGGCGTCCGCCGCGGACTGGGCGCCGTTGCGCGCGGACGCCGCCTGGGCGAAGGCGAAGAAGGCGAACGCGGCGAAGAGCAGGATGCCCGTCAGCCAGATGTAGATGGGGAGGCTCTGTCCTCTGTCGTCACACCGTAGGCGGCCTGTCAGCCGCCTCCACCGATGACCCGGTCGACCGCGTCGCCGATCGCGCCGGAGATCAGCCCGTCCAGCCCCAGCTGGTCGATCAAGGTGAAGATCCCCGCAATAATGATCATCAGACCCGCATACTCCACGAACCCCGCCCCCGCGTCCCGCTTCTCTCCGCGTGCCCGGAGACGGGAGACCACGGCACGCTTCCACCGCTCGATCCTGTTCATCCCCACTGCCCTCCCGCCCGGTACCACAACCGACTTGGGCACCGTACGTGAGAACGCGCCTACTGCGAGTGGGTCCAGGGGCCCAACTTCGTAAGGGGCGGGGCGGGGGCGGAGTCACCGGGTCCACCCCCCGTGGGCGGTGCCCAGCCAGTGGGCGATGGCTTCGCTGCGCGAGGAACTGTGCAGCTTCGCGAAGATCCGGTTGATGTGGTTCTTCACGGTCTTCTCGCTGATGAAGCAGGCGGCGGCGATCTGCCGGTTGTTCATGCCGGACGCGATGAGATCCATGACCTCCACCTCCCGTGAGCTCAGACCAAAATCGACCGGGTCGGCGCCGCGCCGCGACGGTCTCGGGGCGGGCGCGGGGCGGGCCTTCGACGACTGTCCCACAACCGGTTGCAGATGCGAAGGCGTTTCGTTCGGTTCGTACGAAACACCGAGCGATTCCGTGATGGTCGCCCGCCCGTGCCGCAACTCCCGTACGGCGGTGATCAGTTCGGCCGCCGTGAACTCGCCGTGGACGAGGTAGCCGACGGCCCCGCGGCGCAGCGCCTCGGCCACCACCTCGGGTTCTCGGCTGTACGTCAGCATCATCACCGGCGCGAGGCGGGCGAGCGCGGGCAGGGCCGTGAGGCCGTCGGTGCCGGGCATGCGGACGTCGAGCAGGACGACGTCGGGGGCCCGGCGGATCGCGGCGGTCACGGCGTCCTCGCCGTTCGCCGCCTCCGCGACGACCTCGATGTCCGGGTGCGCGCCGAGCAGCGCGGTGAGTCCGGCGCGTACGACGGGGTTGTCGTCGGCCACGAGCACGCGCAGGGGCGGTTGGGAAAGCGCCTGGTCAGGCATGGGCGGCCTCCTCTTGGGGGGTGGGGGGAGCCGGTGGGGGCAGCGGCATGGCCAGCGCGATCTCGGTGCCGCCGCGCGGGGAGCGGCCCAGGTGGAGCCGCCCGCCGAGGGACGCGGCCCGTTCCACCATGCCGAGCAGGCCGAAGTGGCCGGATTCCGTCAGGTGGTCGCGTACTGCGGTGGGGGGCAGGCCGGTCCCGTCGTCCCGGACGGTCAGCCGCAGGGTCCGCGGGGTGACGTCGAGGTCGACCAGGACGTGGGTGGCCCCGGCGTGCCGGTGGGTGTTCTCCAGGGCCTCGGCCGTGACCGCCGCCAGGTGGCGGACCGTCTCGTACGGCAGCGGCGGCACCGTGCCCGTGCGCCGCAGCTCCGCCAGGACACGGGCGCGGGCCCCGAAGTCCCGTACCAGTACGGCCAGCTCCGCGCCCAGGTCCGGGTGTTCGGTCGCCGGATGGGTGCGGCGGCGCAGGTCGGCCAGGAGGGTGCGGGACTCGGTCGCCGCGCGGCGGGCCGCGCCCGCCACGGTGGTCGCCTGCCGCCGCAACGCCTCGGGGTCGCCCGAACCGGCCGAGCCGGCCAGCGCCTCCGCCGCCAGCGCGAGGCCGTGCAGCGTCTTCGTCACCGAGTCGTGCATCTCGCGGGCGAGGCGGGCGCGTTCGGACTCCACGGCCTCCGCGACGGCGAGCCGCGCGTTCGCCTCGGACAGCGCCTGGCTCGCCGTGCCGAAGCGGAACATCAGGTTGCGCAGGGTCACGCCGATGATGCCGGACCCGATGCAGAAACCGGCTATCAGGAGCGTGCTCGCCCCGGCGCCGGGGCGGTGTTCCCAGGCGCGCGAGACGCTGACCAGGACGACCAGTTGGAGGCCGGTGAAGACGCCCGAGCCGCGCCAGCCGTAGAGCAGGCCCGCGAGCAGCGGGGTGCAGACCGTGGCGTAGGCCAGCGGTGAGGCGGGGGACGCGGTCAGCAGCAGGACCGCGCCGAAGGTCAGGTCGACGGCCATGAGCGAGGGGTGGGCGAGCAGCCTCGGTCCGAAGCGGTCCCAGTCACGCAGCATGGCGTACGAGCCCATCACGCCGAGTACGGCGGCGGCGAGGACGCTGTAGCGGGCGAGGCCGCCGGTCGCGTTGGCCATCGCGAAGGGCGCGCCGACGACGATGGCGGCGAGGCGTACGGCGAACGCCTGGCGGCACAGCGCCTGGAGGGCGTTGAGCTGGAGGCGGACGCTGCCCGGGGCGGGGGCGTCGTCGGCAAGATATCCGGCGGCGGTACCGCTCCCGGCCGGCCAGGGTGTTTCCGTTTTCCTGTGTTCCGCCTCGTCCTGCGTCGGCGGCTCCGTGGGCGCGGGGCGCGGGCGGATCCCGGCCCGCGCCCGGCGGCCCGGCGGCGACACCGCCCCCAGCGCGGTCGGCAGGCTTCTCATCGGCGCGGGCTCCTCATCAGCGGCCCAGGATCGAGCCGAAGTCGGTACCGGAGCCCAGGAACATCCCGGTGGCGATCAGGATCATGGTCGCCGGGAGCATGAAGACGAGGGTCACCATGGTCGCCTTGGGGATGGTCTTCGCGGCGCGGCGGCGGGCGTTCTGCGCGTCGGTGCGGCGCATGTCCGTGGCGAGCTGGATGAGGGTCTCGGCGATCGGGGAGCCGAGTTCCTCGCCCTGCTGGAGCGCGGAGACGAACTGGGCGACGGACTCCGAGGAGTTGCGCCGGCGCAGCTCGTCGAAGGCCTGGCGGCGGCTGACGCCCATGTCCATCTGGCGGAGAGTTATCCGGAGTTCGTCGGCCCACGGGCCCTCGTACTTCTCCGCGACGCGGTCCAGGGCCTGCCGGAAGCCGAGGCCCGCGGAGACGACGACCGCGAGGACGTCGAGGAAGTCGGGCAGGGTTCGGTCGATGACGTCCTTGCGTTCGCGGATCGCCTGCCAGATCAGCGCGTCGGCGGCCAGGAGGCCGAAGGCCAGGGTGGCCGCGGCGAACAGGGGCTGCCCGTTGCTGAGGAAGACGAGTCCGAGGACGACGCCGAAGATCCCGTAGACCGCGCGGCGGGCCGCGTAGCGGTTGAGGGTGAGGCCGCCGGGGTTGCCCGCCATGTCGATGCGGCGGCGCTTGGCGTCCACGCGGCGCGGGCCCATCAGCCGCAGGACCAGCGGGGCGAAGCGCATGCCGAGGCGGTCGACGGCCGAGTCCGCCTTGGAGACGCGGGTGGCGCCGACCTCCAGGGCGAGCGCCAGGTCGGTGGGGAGCTTGGCCTCGGCGCGGATCATGCGGATGCCGAGGAGGACTCCCGTGACGGCCGCGCCCGTCAGGACGGCGAGCAGCAGGGCGAGCATGCCGGTGACCCCCTCACACTTCGATCTTGCCGAGGCGGCGGATGACGAAGAAGCCGACCGTGTAGAGGCCGAGCGAGACCAGGATGAGTATCTGGCCGACCGGGGAGCCGGTCACCCGGGCCAGCGCGCCCTCGTTCGAGGAGTTGATCAGCAGCAGGGAGCCGAGGCCGAGCAGCGGAACGGTGAAGGCGGTGGCGTTCACCTCGGAGAGCATGGTGCGTACCTCGCGCCGGGTCTCCTTGCGGTCCTCCAGGGTCTGGGTGAGGTTGCGCAGGGAGCTGACCACCGAGCCGCCCGCCTTGTTGGCGAGGACGAGGGTGGTGACGAGGACTATCAGTTCCCGGGAGGGCAGGCGTTCGGCGAGTTCGCCGAGGGCGTCGTCCACCGAGCGGCCGAGCGTGAGGTGGTTGGCGACCCGGGCCAGTTCCTCGCCCGCCGGGGCCTCCAGCTCCTCGGCCGCCATCGCCAGGGCCGTACGCAGGGCGAGACCGGCGGCGGTGGCGTTGGCGAGCAGCCGGGCCACGTCCGGGAGCTGGCCGATGAATGCCTCGATGCGTTTCTGCCGCTGCCAGTTGAGGAAGATGGCCGCGCTCCAGACGCCGACGAGCGCGGCGATCGGGCCGAAGAACGGCGCGAGCGCCGTGGCGGCGATCAGCCAGAGCGCCACGACCACGGCGGCGACGTAGGTGAAGAACTCCCCCGCCGTCAGGTCCAGGCCCGTCGCGGACAGCCGGAGCTGGATGAGGCGGCCGAGCCGGGTGCGGCGCAGCCGCCGGTCGACCGCCGTGAACCGGCGGACGCGGCCGACCGCCGTACGGACCGGGCCGCCGCCGGAGAGCCGGTCGACCAGGGCCTGGCGCTGGGCCCGGCCGCCGGCGTACGTGTGCGCGCCCGCGACGGCGAGCGTGCCGCACAGGACGGTGGCGCCGAGCGCCAGGAGGGCCGGGCCGTTCATCGCAGTCTCCCTTCCGGCGCGGTGGCCGTGTGCACCCCGGGCCCGGTCGCCCGGATCCCGTGCGTCGCGGTCGCCCGGATCCCGTGCGTCGCGGTCATCCGGATCCCGTGCGTCCCGGCCGCCCGGATCCCGTGCGTCCCGGCCGCCCGGATCCCGTGCGTCCCGGTCGCCCGGATCCCGTGCGTCCCGGTCATCCGGATCCCGTGCGTCCCGGCCGCCCGGAACCCGTACGTCCCGGCCGCCCGGACCCCGTACGTCCCGGTCATCCGGACCCCGTACGTCCCGGCCGCCCGGAACCCGTACGTCCCGGCCGCCCGGACCCCGTACGTCCCGGTCATCCGGACCCCGTGCGTCCCGGTCATCCGATCGCCTGCCTGGAGTTGAGTACGTCGATGCTGTCGACCACGCCGAAGGCGGGCGGCAGCGACTCGTTGGCGACGTACAGCTTCTCGGCGACCGGGCGGGGCAGCGGCAGGTGCTCGAAGTGGCCGCGGACGACCCGGTCGGGGCCGACCGGGCGGGGCACGAAGCGGGCGACGGGCACGATGCGGAACTGTTCGCGGCCGTGGCTGACGAGCAGGGCGATCTCGGTGACCTTGCGGGAGCCGTCGGCGTGCCGGGTGAGCTGGACGACGACGTCGACCGCCGAGTTGATCTGGTCCTTGAGCGCCTCGAACGGGATCTGCACCTCGGACATCGAGCCGAGGGTCTGGAGCCGCATCAGCGCGTCCTCGGCGGAGTTGGCGTGCACGGTGGCGAGCGAACCGTCGTGACCCGTCGACATCGCCTGGAGCATGTCCAGGGTCTCGCCGCCGCGGACCTCACCGACGATGATGCGGTCGGGCCGCATGCGCAGCGAGTTGCGGACCAGGTCGCGGATGGTGATCCGGCCCTTGCCCTCGACGTTCGGCGGCCGGGACTCCAGGCGGATGACGTGCTCCTGCTGGAGCTGGAGTTCGGCGGAGTCCTCGATGGTGATGATGCGCTCGTGGGACGGGATGAGACCGGACAGGGCGTTGAGGAGGGTGGTCTTCCCGGAGCCCGTACCGCCGCTGACGACGACGTTGAAGCGGGCCCTGACGAACGCCGCGAGCAGCATCAGCATCTGCTCGTCCAGGGAGCCGAGGCCGATCAGCTCCGGGAGCGTGTACGCGCGCGGGAAGCGCCGGATGGTCAGGGTGGGGCCGGTCAGGGCGAGCGGCGGGATGATGACGTTGACGCGCTCGCCGGTGGGCAGCCGGGCGTCGACCATCGGGTTGGACTCGTCCACCCGCCGGTTCACGGTGGAGACGATGCGCTCGATGGTCTGCATGAGCTGTTCGGCGGAGGCGAAGCGGAGCGGGAGCTGTTCGACGCGGCCCGCCCGCTCCACGAAGATCGAGTCGGGTCCGTTGACCATGATCTCGGTGATCGACGCGTCGGCGAGGAGCGGTTCGAGGACGCCGAGGCCGAGCGCCTCGTCGACGACCCGCCGGATGAGCTGGGCGCGCTCGGCGGAGGAGAGGACCGGTCCTTCGCGGCTGATGATGTGGCCGAGGACGCGTTCGAGGCGGGCGCGCCGTTCGCCCGCCGCGAGGCTGGACATCTCGGCGAGGTCGATCTCCTCGAGCAGTTTGCCGCGGTAGACGGCGACGAGGTGGCCGTCCTCGCGCGCGGCCCCTCCCTCTTCGGAGGCGGGGGCGGCGATACGGGAACGCAGGCTCATGTCATCGGCTCCTCTCGGTCAGTCGTCCTGGTCGGCGTCATTGGGCATCGTGGCGCGGCGCTCCACGGTCCAGCCGCCCAGGAACGGGATGACCGACGGCACCTGCACCTGCACGGTGGCCGTCGTGGTGTCGGGGCCCTCCGCGGGCAGTACGTCCGGGTTCAGCCAGCCGCTGACGGCGGCCTGTCCGGCGGCGGTGCCGTCCTGGCCGAGCGAGGCGGCGCGCGCGGCGGCGCGGGCGCCCGAACCGGCCTGGTTGATGCCGTAGCCGACCAGGCCGAGCTGGATGGCCGCCATGCCGATGAGCAGCAGCACCGGCAGGAACCCGGCGAACTCCAGCATGGAGACGCCGCGGTCGCCCCGGCGGCGGGGCACCGGGAGGCCGGGCTCCCGTACGCGGAGCCCCCGTGACCGGGGTGCCCGTAACCGGAGCATGCAGCGGCTGGACTCCCGCAGGCCGGGCGTGCCCGGGCGGCCGCTCATCCCGCGTCCTCGCTCTCCACCGCCGCGCCCGCCTCGCCCTGGACCTGCCAGCCCGCGTCGAAGCCGGGGAAGAACAGCGGCACCTGGGCGGTGACGGTGGCCTTCCACACGGAACCCGCGAGCTGGCAGTCGATGCCCGCGCCCTGCCAGGCGTCCGGCAGATGCTGCTTCCCCGCGGACTGGCAGGCGCCGACCGGGTCGCCCTGCACGGCGTGCGCGGCCGTCGCGGCGCGGGCCGCCTCGTCCGCGGCGTTCCCGGCCAGCGTGTACGTGTAGCCGTAGAGCACGCACTGCCACAGGATCGTCATCACGACGAGCAGCAGCGGGAACATCCCGGCGAATTCGAGGGTGACCGCGCCCCGGTCGCCGCGGCGGCGCAGGGCCGCCACGCCCCGGTCGCCGGACGCCTTGCGGCGTCTGCCGCCCCCGCCTCCGCTCTCGGGCGCTGCCGCGACGAGGTCCAGCTCGCCGGCCAGCGTCCACAGGGCCTGTTTCACCGTCGAGCGGGCGTCCAGGTCCTGGAGCCGGCCCGCGTCGACCACGGACTGGAGCTCCTTGAAGGCGGCGGGCACGGCGGAGCGGGCGACGGTGGTGCCGGTGACCCGTTCGACCAGGGAGGGCTGGATCTCCGTACCGCGGGAGTGGCGGTTGACGACCGTGGTGGTCTCCTCCGCCTTGCGTATCTGGAGGCGGTCCCACATCCGGACCATGCGTTTGGCGGCGCGTACGGCGATGACGTCGGGGGTGACCAGGAGCAGCGCCCGGTCGGCCATCTCGACGGCCGCGGCGGTCGCGGAGTTCATCTGCGAGCCGCAGTCGACGATCACGACGTCGTGGCGGGAGCGCAAAGCCGCGAGGACCTGGCGGGCCACCCGGTCGGTGATCTCCTCGCCGCGTTCGCCCTCGGCGGGCGCGAGGAGCAGTCCGACGCCGCTGTCGTGGGTGTAGACGGCGTCCTGGAGGACGCGCGGGTTGATGTCGCTGATCCCGGCGAGGTCCGCCACCGACCTGCGGAACTGCACGTCCAGGTACGAGGCCACGTCCCCGGACTGTAGGTCGAGGTCGAGCAGCGCGACCGTACGGCCCGACGCGCGGGCGGCGAGGGCGAGGTGCACGGCGGTGACGGTGGCGCCGACGCCGCCCTTGGCGCCGGTGACGGTGACGACGGTGCCGCCGGGCCCCGCGTACAGCTCGGGGGCGCCGCTGCCCAGGTGGCGGCGCATGCCGGCGGACCAGGTGGCCGCGGCCTGCACGCGCTCGGCGAGGGCGTCGTAGCCGAGGGGCAGCCCGACGATGCCGCGGGCGCCTGAGTCCATGGCGGCGGTGAGGACGCCCGCGCTGGTGTCGGCGGTGACGAGGACGACGCCGACCGCGGGGAACCGCATCACCAGGTCGCGGATCAGGTCGAGCGCCGGGACCGGGCCGATCCGCTCGTGCACGAGGACGACCTCGGGCAGCTCGTCCAGGGACTCGGCCGCGAGGCGGGCCAGGGTGTCGAGGAGCGCCGTGGAGTCGGGGACGGGCGGGGCGGGTTCGGTGTCGGCGAGCTGGCTCAGCAGGGTGGTGAGCGCGCGGGCCGAGTCGATGTCACCGACGGCGGGCAGGACGCGGACGGTCATCGGCGGACCTCCCGGAGACGGTGCGGACGGCGCGGACGGCGCAAAGGGTGCGGACGGTTCGGGCGGTGCGAACGGTTCGGGCGGTGCGGTCCGTGCGGTCCGTGCGGTCCGTGCGGTCCGTGCGGACGATGCTGACGGTTCGGGGCGAGGGCACGGGGCCGGCGGTCGTGGCCGTGGCCGTGGCCGTGAGGGGTGCCGGCGGGGACGGTCGTCATGCGCGGCCTCCTACTTGTCCTCGTCCAGGGTGTACGTACGGTCCGAGGGGTCCACGGTGGTGCCGGAGCCGCCCGCGACCAGGGCGAGCCGGACGTGCGTGGCGAACGACTCGGCGTACGCGACCCGCTGGGCGTCGGTGGTGCCCAGCGCGAAGGTGATGGGGACGGCCTCGGTGGCGGTGCGCCGCCGGTCGTCGCTGGACTGGCCGGGTTCGAGGGCGGTGAGCTTGCCGACGTCGATGACGCGGGCGTTCGCGACGATCAGCTTGGACTGGTCGCTGCCCTGGTCGTTCTCCGCCTTGAAGGTGGCGTAGATGTTGACCGTCGCGCCCGGGTTGATCTTGCCCGCGACGCCCGTGGCCGCGTCGATCATGATGGCGATCTCCTGCTCGCCCTTGTTCAGGGCGGGCCGGTCCACGATCATGTCCGTCTGGAGCAGCGAGCCCTTCTCGAGCCGGGTGACGGCGATCTTGCCGCGGATCTGCTTGAGGTCGGTGACGGCGGTGGCCGACAGCCAGCGCTCGGGCATGGAGACCTGCTCGAACTGGTCGGCGGTCAGTTCCCGGTACGGTGCTATGTCGCTCTTGAGCCGGTACGCCGCGACCTCGGGGCCGACCTTCGAGTTCACGTCACGGATCACCGAGAGCACCCCGGCGAAGGCGCCCAGGGCGCACAGGGCCGACAGGACCAGCAGGATGACGCCGCGGCGCTGGCGTGAGTTCATGACGCGGACAACCTCGATCGGGGCGGGGACAGCGGGGTCGAGCGGTCGTACGGTCGCGCGGGGGTGTGACTCGGGTGACTCAGGTGGCGCCCGGGGGTAGTGCGCGCCGTGAGGATGCTGCCCGCACGGCGGTGGCCGGAAGCTCCGAAGACGGAGAAAGGGAAGGGTGAGGCGGAAGCGGCGGGGGCGGGGGGAGCGGCGCGGCGCAGAACCCGCAGCGGTCACCGATGAGTTCGAGCCCGCACCAGTGGCACTCCTCGCGCCGGACGGAGGAGACGAGCTGGTAGAGCACGGAGACGTCGTGCAGCCCGGCGGCGAACTCGGCGAGCCGTGCCGTCCCCCACCAGCGCGGCGACTCGGCGGGCAGCGGCACGGTCGCGACGCCCTGGACCCGCCAGGCGGGGCCGAGCGTGCCGGTGACCCAGTCGGAGGGCGGCTGCTCCCCGGCGACGAGCAGCCGGGTGCCGAACTCGGGTCCGGCGAGCTCCTCCTGCTGGCCGATCCGGACGAGCTGCGGCCGCGGGTTGGCGAGCACCGCGAACTGCGCGCCCGGCACCCACGACTTGGCGTGGGACTTCAGGGACACCGGGACCCGGTCGAGCTTGGCGACGGAGCCGAGCAGGGCACCGGCGTAGATGTAGTGGGCGAGCAGCCGCGCGGCGGAGGCGAGCACGCCTGGGCTGAAGTCGCAGACCGAGAGCTGGCGCAACTGCTGGGCCAGCAGGGCGAGTCCGAGGGGCGGCAGGTCGACGCCGAGCACCGCGATGCGGTCGCTCTCCAGCACCGAGCGGACGGTGTGCAGCCGGCGGCTGACGTCACCCGCCGCGGCGGCCGGGTAGAGCGAGATGACGTACCCGTGCTGCTCGATCAGCGCGTGCATGCCGGTGAGGGAGGATTCAAGGGTGTCCAGCGGCTGGACGACGGCGGGCGGGGTCTGCCGGTCGTGCGGCGGGAGCACCAGATCGGGACTGGTGACGGCTATCGCGGTCGGCACGCTGAACACCACCCCGTTCACGGGAGGCGGGGCGGTCGGCCCGCCCCGGATCGCTCCTGGTTCACCTGTTTCACCACGACCGCCACTGATGGCCACGGATACTCGCCGGCCCTCGCTGTGACGTGGCTCTGCATCTGCACCATATCCACGGCGTGCCCCGCTCAACACCGACTTCCCGAGATCCACTAACGGAAGGTACGGGCATGATCGACACAGCGTGATCCGTGCTGAACGCCAACTGGCCTGCACCGCACGGACGTTGATACCGACCGCGGCTGTGCGGTGACCGCAGAGGTCTTGACAAGGTGATTGGTCTGGACCACGTTAGGACCACGTTGCACGCCCAGCGGTGGCCACCGTTCCGCAACCTCCCCGTCCCCCCTCCTTCTCCCTCCCCCTCCCCCTCCCCCCTCTCCCCACCGGAGGCACCAGTGGACCGCGTAACAGGCATGCCCAGACCGCCCCGCCGCAGACGTGCGGGCCGCACCGGCCGCGCCGGCCGCACCTGGGCCGGAGTGCTCGCCACCGCGCTCGGGGCGTCCGCCCTCACCCTCACCGGTCTGGCCACCGAGGCCAGCGCCGCGGACGTGAACAACGTCAAGAACGGCGGCTTCGAGTCCGCGCTCGGCAACTGGACGTGTTCCGCGGGCAGCGGCGCGACGGTCTCCTCGCCCGTGCACGGCGGTTCGGCCGCGCTCAAGGCCACGCCCGCCGGCCAGGACAACGCCAAGTGCACGCAGACCGTGGCGGTGAAGCCGAACTCCACCTACACACTCAGCGCCTGGGTGCAGGGCGGTTACGCCTACCTCGGCGCGACCGGCACCGGTACGACGGACGTCTCGACCTGGACCCCGGACTCGTCGTCCTGGAAGCAGCTCACGACGACGTTCACCACGGGCGCGTCCACCACCTCGGTGACGGTGTACACGCACGGCTGGTACGGGCAGGCCGCCTACTACGCCGACGACCTCTCGGTGTACGGCCCCGACGGCGGCGGTGGCGGCGACCCGGCCCCGACCGTCCCGTCCGCCCCCGCGGGCCTGGCGGTCGCGTCCACCACCTCCTCCTCCGCGAACCTGACCTGGAACACGGTGTCGGGCGCGACGGGTTACAACGTCTACCAGGGCGGCACGAAGGTGCAGTCGGTGACGGGCACGTCGGCGACGGTCTCCGGCCTCTCCGCCTCCACCTCGTACTCGTTCCAGGTGACGGCGGTGAACGCGGCCGGTGAGTCGACGAAGTCGACGGCGGTCACGGCGAAGACGAGTGCGTCGGGCGGCGACACCGGCGGCGGGGGCGCGCTGCCGGCCCACGCGGTGACGGGCTACTGGCAGAACTTCAACAACGGCGCGCAGGTCCAGAAGATCTCCGACGTCCAGTCGCAGTACGACATCATCGCCGTGGCCTTCGCGGACGCGACGTCGACGCCGGGCGCGGTGTCGTTCACCCTGGACTCGGCCGGGCTCGGCGGCTACACCGTCGACCAGTTCAAGGCCGACATCAAGGCCAAGCAGGCCGCAGGCAAGAAGGTCATCATCTCCATCGGCGGCCAGAACGGCACGGTGTCGATCAGCGACTCGGCCTCCGCGACGAACTTCGCCAACTCCGTCTACTCCCTGATGCAGACGTACGGCTTCGACGGCGTCGACATCGACCTGGAGAACGGCCTCAACGCCACGTACATGACGCAGGCGCTGCGCTCGCTCTCCTCGAAGGCGGGCTCGTCCCTGATCATCACGATGGCCCCGCAGACGATCGACATGCAGTCGACGTCGAACACGTACTTCCAGACGGCCCTGAACATCAAGGACATCCTGACGGTCGTCAACATGCAGTACTACAACAGCGGTTCGATGCTCGGCTGCGACGGCAAGGTGTACTCGCAGGGTTCGGTCGACTTCCTCACGGCCCTGGCCTGCATCCAGCTGGAGGGTGGGCTGTCCCCGTCGCAGGTGGGCCTCGGCCTCCCGGCCTCGACGAGCGGCGCGGGCAGCGGCTACGTGGCGCCCTCCGTGGTGAACAACGCCCTGGACTGCCTGACCAAGGGAACGGGCTGCGGCTCCTTCAAGCCGTCGAAGACATACCCCGGCCTGCGCGGCGCGATGACCTGGTCCACGAACTGGGACGCGTCGGCGGGCAACGCGTGGTCCAACGCGGTGGGACCGCACGTGCACGGGCTCTGACCTCGCCTGCGAGTTGATCGCGGCGCCACGTCCACCGGAGATTCCGGCGGGCGTGGCGCCGCGTTGCGTCGCGATCACGCTGTGTGTGATGTTGGGGAACGTGAGTACGAGTGAGGGCGGGGCCGGAGGCGTGGGCGGCCCGGCGGATGACGCGTCGGCGGACACCTCGGCCGGCGCGCCAGCAGACGCGCTGGTGGACGCCGTACGACGGGCGCGGGCGGGTTCGGCGTCCCCGCAGGACGTCTTCGAGGCGTTCCTGGCGGCGCGGGTGTACTGCGAACGACCGGAGAGCCCCGGCTTCCTGACGGTGGACGCCCCCGGCAGTTCTGCCGCGCGGCCCAGGTCGAGCATCTCCACGTACGTCGGCACACTCTCGGAAGAACGGGCAGAACCGCTCCGTCTGGTCCCGGTGTTCTCGTCGCTGGAGCACTTCGCCCGGTACGCGGGCGGTACGGGCGCCTGGTTCTCGACGACGGGTGCCGACGTACTCGGTCTGCTGCCGCCGGGCCTGGACCTGTGGCTCGACCCGGGCGCCGACCACTCGGTACGGCTGGCGTCAGCGGCGACCGGCACCGCCCCCGTACTGACCATCTTGTACCGCGCCCCGTACGGGGACCCGGACCGCGACAGGAGCGCATCGGCGTGAGCGACAAGCAGGGCTGGCTCATACCCAAGGGCGCGGACGGCGGTGAGTTCAAGTACCAGGTGGCGTACCTGAAGTCGATCGCCGGGCCGCTGGACGACTCGATGGAGGCGGCCCGGAAGATCCGCGAGGAGCGGTCGAAGGCGGCGCTCAAGTCGCTGACCACGTTCGAGAAGTCCGGTTCCGGCACGGTCACCGAGGCGGTGCACGGCTTCCTGGACAAGTGGTGCCACGGCCTCGGTGTGATCGTCGACGACTCGGAGCTGATCACGGGCGCCCTGCACGCGTCGATCAACGACTTCCTCGCCACGGACACCGAGGTCGCGTACAAGGCGATGATGGCCGAGCGGCAGAAGAAGTACGAGGACGAGCACCCGGTGTCGACGTGGCTGGAGGAGCACGGCGTCACGGGTGAGCAGAAGCGTTACCTCGGGCCCGTCGGCCGGGGCGACCTGAACCGGGAACTCAAACCCGTCGACCACTCGGACACCGACCCTCAGGACCAGGGTTAGGGCGGCCGGACGATGGCGGACAAGCAGTTCAAGCGCCGGATGTGGATCGACGAGAACGACACCGTCCAGGACTGGGTCCCGGGAAGACCCGCCGATCTCGACACCCTCATCGAGAAGGTCGCGGGCGCGGCGGCGCACTTCGGCGAGGGCGCGGAGAAGCTGCGCACCCTGAACACCGACCCCTGGCAGGGCGAGGCGGCCGAGGCGTTCCGCGGTGCGGTGAAGCGCCTGCCGAAGGAACTCGACGGCGCGGTGGACGCGTTCGTCGAGGCGGGCCTCGCGGTCCTCGCCTACAAGGACGTACTGGTCGCCGCCCAGCGCCTGACCCAGCACATCCTGGAGCACGAGGCGCCGCGGGCGCGCGAGCTGGCGCGGGCGTACGCCACGTCGGTGTCGGAGTACGACACGGCGGTGAAGTCCGGCGACACCGGCGGCGTCACCAAGCCGCCCGAGACCGATCCGGGCAAGACGGCGATGGAGGAACTGTGCGGGCGGATCACCGCCGCGCAGGGCAACGTCGAGGAGGCGGCGAGCGCGGCCAAGAGCCGTCTGGGCAAGGCCGCCGAGAAGGCGCCGAAGAAGCCGACCGGCTGGCAGAAGTTCGCGTCGGGCGCGAAGGCCGCCGGCACGGACATGCTCGACTTCGCGATGGAGGTCAACCCCGCCCGCCTGCTCCTCGAGCCGGACGCCTACGTCCACGACGGCGCCATGGTCCTGGACAGCGGCGTCACGGCGGTCCGCCACCCGGCGGACTTCGCGGTGACCTTCGGCGAGGGCATCGACAACACGTGGGACGCCTTCCAGAAGGACCCGGTACGGATGCTGGGGTACCTGGGGACGAGCGCGGCGCTCGGCGGGGCGGCGAGTTACGGGCGGACGGCGCTGGCCAGGAAGATGGACGTCCCCAATGCCCTGGGCCGGGAAACGGGCCTGGGCACGGGCGGCGACCACCTGGACAGCAACGGCCCGGCGGCTCACAGCCAGTCCGGCAATCGCGCGTCTTCCGATCCCACCGACCCCGTCGACCTCGCCACCGGCAAGATGTACCTGCCTCAGACGGATGTGACCCTGCCGGGCACACTCCCCCTGGTCTTCCGGCGGCGCGTCGAGTCCGGCTACCGCGCGGGCCGCTGGTTCGGGCCTTCCTGGTCGAGCACCGCCGACCAGCGCCTGGAATTCGAGCGGGACCGCGTCGTGTTCGTCACGGAGGACGGGCTCGTCCTGGCGTACCCGCGCCCGCAGGGGAACGAGGAGGTTCTGCCCAGCCACGGCCCCCGGTGGCCCCTGCGCGCCGTCGCCGGGGGCGAGTGGACGGTCACCGACCGCCGGGCGGGGTGGGTCAGGCACTTCGCCGAGCGGGACGAGTCGTACGCCCTGCTGGAACAGCTGGACGACCGCAACGGCAACTGGATCACGTTCGAGTACGACGGTGAGGGCGCGCCGACCGCATGCACGCACAGCGGCGGCTACCGTGTGCGCGTCACCACGGAGGCGCACCGGATCACGGCCCTGCATCTGGCCGGGGCGGGCCCGGAAGGCACCGACGCCGAACTGATCCGCTACGGCTACTCGGAAGCGGGCGACCTGACGGAGGTGGTGGGCTCCTCCGGCCTGCCCCTGCGGTTCTCGTACGACGAGGCGGGCCGGATCACGTCCTGGACGGACACCAACGACCGCGGCTACACCTACGAGTACGACGGCCGGGACCGGTGCGTGGCCGAGGGCGGCACCGAGGGCCATATGCGGCTGCGCCTCGCGTACGGCGACCCGGACCCGGAGACCCGGCTCCGGACGACGACGGCGACCACCGGTAGCGGACACGTCCACGGCTACCTGGTCAACGACCTGTGCCAGGTGGTGGCGGAGACCGATCCGCTGGGCGCGGTCACGTACTTCAGGCGCGACCGCTACAACAGACTGCTGTCCCGTACGGATCCGCTGGGGCGGATCACCACGTACGAGTACGACGAGGCGGGCGATCTCACCGGGGTGGTGCGCCCGGACGGCGGGCAGGCGTCGGCTGAGTACAACGAACTGGGCCTGCCTGTACGAGTGGTGGACCCGAGCGGTGCGTGCGTCGCGCAGACCTTCGACGAGCGCGGCAACCGCACCTCGGTGACGGACGCGGCCGAGGCGACGACTCGGTTCGCGTACGACGAGGGCGGCCGTGCGACGGCGGTCACGGACGCGCTCGGGAACGTGACGCGAGTCGAGTACGACGGGGCGGGCCTGCCGGTACGGATCACGGACCCGCTGGGCGCGTCGACGCGGTACGAGCGGGACGGTTTTGGCCGGCCCGTCTCGCTCACGGACGCCGTGGGTGCTGTGACACACCTGGAGTGGACGGTCGAGGGCCGCCTGACCCGGCGCACGGCGCCCGACGGGACGTCGGAGTCCTGGACGTACGACGGCGAGGGCAACTGCACGAGCCACACCGACCCGATGGGCGCGGTCTCGCGCTTCGAGTACACGCACTTCGACCTGCTCACGGCACGGACGGGCCCGGACGGGGTGCGCTACGAGTTCGAGCACGACACGGAGCTTCGCCTGACGCGGGTGCGGAATCCGCAGGGTCTGACGTGGGAGTACGCCTACGACGCGGCGGGCCGCCTGCTCGCGGAGACGGACTTCGACGACCGCGCGCTGACGTACACGCACGACGCGGCGGGCGACCTGGTGTCCCGCACGAACGCGCTGGGCCAGGTGGTGTCCTTCGAGCGCGACGCGCTGGGGCAGGTGCTGCGCAAGGACGCGGCGGGGCGGGTCACGTCGTACGCGTACGACGCGGCGGGGCGGCTGACGGGGGTGACCGGCCCGGACGCGGCGGTCGAACTGCGCCGGGACGACGCCGGTCGGCTGCTGTCGGAAACGGTCGAGGGCCGGGAACTGTCGTACACGTACGACGTACTGGGCCGTCGCACCACCCGCAGAACTCCCGCCGGTGCGGTGACGACCTGGTCGTACGACGCGGCGGGCCGGCACGCCGGCATGACGGCGTCGGGCCGGGCGCTGGACTTCACGTACGACGCGGTGGGCCGTGAACTGACCCGCGTGGTGAGCTCGGCGATCACCCTGGAGCACGCCTTCGACGCGGCGGGCCGGCTGACCACCCAATCGGTGACGGCCTCTCCCGGCGACCGCCCGGTGCAGCACCGCACGTACACCTACCGCGCCGACGGCAATCTCACCGGCATCGACGACGCGCTGTCCGGCGCCCGCCGCTTCGACCTGGACGCGGCGGGCCGGGTGACAGCGGTACGGGCGGCGGACTGGACGGAGACGTACGCGTACGACGAGGCGGGCAACCAGGTCGCCGCCTCCTGGCCGGCGGACCACCCGGGCCAGGAGGCCGTGGGGCCGCGGGCTTACACCGGGACTCGCATCACCCGCGCCGGGCGCGTCCGCTACGAACACGACACCCTCGGCCGCGTAGTGGTCCGCCAGAGAACCCGCCTCTCCCGCAAACCGGACACCTGGCGCTACGAATGGGACGCGGAGGACCGCCTGACGTCGGTGACGACCCCCGACGGCACGCGCTGGCGCTACACGTACGACCCGCTGGGCCGCCGCACGGCGAAACTCCGCCTGGCGCCGGACGGCGAAACGGTGACGGAGCGCGTCGACTTCACCTGGGACGGCACGACGCTCTGCGAACAGACGACGAGGTCGGAGTCCCTCCCCCACCCGGTGACCCTCACCTGGGACCACCAGGGCCTCCGGCCGATCACCCAGACGGAACGCATCACGTCGGCGGACGCCCCGCAATCGGAGATCGACTCCCGCTTCTTCGCGATCGTCACGGACCTGGTGGGCACGCCGACGGAACTCGTGGACGAGCGGGGGGAGATCGCGTGGCGGACGCGGAGCACCCTGTGGGGCATAACGGCTTGGGCCACGGACAGCACGGCGTACACGCCGCTGCGCTTCCCGGGCCAGTACTTCGACCCGGAAACGGGGCTGCATTACAACTTCGCCCGTTACTACGATCCTGACACTGCGCGGTACTGCACTCCGGATCCTTTGGGTCTGGCCCCGGCGCCGAACCCGGTTACTTATATCCGAAATCCTTATACGAAGTTCGACCACCTTGGACTTGCTCCTGACGCATGCCCACGGGAAGGGGAGATCCTCTACAGAGGCGACATGAGGTCGCCAGACACCCTGCGGGCATCAGGAGGATTCATCTCCGCCGCCCCGGGAAGCGACGTTTCGCTGTACGATTACGTTGTGAATCACACGCCTAGTGACCACATATCCACCTCACGATCGAGCGCCTCGGCTCTGCTTTTCACGCGCCCCGGGGGCTACCTGTATGAATTGGAGTCCCCCGCCGGCGGCATAGACGTGAACACGGAACTGGGCCCCCTGCACCCCACGCCTTACGAGAAAGAGATAGCTTTCCGCAGGGAGATCCCCTTCGGTAGAATCTTGCGGGCATGGGAAATAGACGATTTCTGGGAAATAGACGACGAATTGCTGGTTTATACTCGTGACTCGTAGGCACTCGATTCAAGTCTTCACACCTCACTCCTCCGAAACACGCCTCGCGGACGCCACACTGGAGTGGGAACTCACCGCAGACGAGGCCAGCATTACCCTCGCCACGCCTGCGGAGCAGATCTACCACGCAGAGGGAACCAACCTCTGGGATTGCCTAATTCACATTCGTAGGCAGCTTGAACCTCGCGGCATGCGCATTTGCTGCAACGGTTCACGCAGAGATTGCTACCCGTCAGGCATGGCAATCAACATGGGTGGCGGCCATAAGGTAATTATTAGGGAAATAGGGCGACCGGTGACAAGTTCAGATGCTGTTGTCGAAACATTGGGGCCCGCCCCACTAGACCTAGTCGGCACGGTGGAAGAACAAGAAGCTTTCTATCGAGCATGGCTGGAAAGCCTCCCTGGAATCACTGACCGCCCTTCTTGATGATTCCGTGCCCGCACCGAGCTGGGGCCTGAAACCGGTCAGGCCCCACCGCCGGACGCAGACCTCAGCGGGTTCAGCCTTTGGCCTGGTAGCTGTCCCCCATCGTGGGAAGCGTGTTGTGCTGGGCGATCGCGTTGAAGGAGCCCCGGGCGCTGGCGGCTGCCGAGCGCTGGGCCTCCTCGATGCGTAGTCCGTCGACGTTCTCCGTCGGCCCGCTGCCGCGTCGGACCACTTTCCAGGCGAGCACCGCCACCACGACCGCGAGCAACCCGAAGAACACGCCCAACGTCACCATCACGAACCCCCGTCGACTGCGGCGGACTCCCGCCCCCACCTGACCGCTTCACCATAATCACCGGGTGATCGAATAGGAACGCCGAACCAACGGAACCGCGGGATCCAGGCCGCCTTGTTGACCCTCACACCGTGTCAGGCGATGGACTCGGAGACGTCATGTTCACCATCGGAGATTTCGCCCGGCACGGTCGCGTGTCGGTCCGGATGCTGCGTCATTACGACGCCACCGGACTGCTGCGGCCGGCCCACGTCGCCCCCGCCACCGGCTACCGCTACTACACGGCCGCCCAGCTCGGCCGCCTCAACCGCATCATCGCGCTCAAAGACCTCGGTCTGACCCTCCACCAGGTTCAGCAGATCCTGGACGAGAAGGTCACCACTGAGGAGCTGCGCGCCATGCTGCGGCTGCGGCGGGCCGAGTTGGAAGCCGCTATGGCCGCCGCGGCGGCGCGGCTCGTCCAGGTCGAGGCGAGGCTCCGATCGATCGAGAGCGAGGGGCACATGCCCACGAACGACGTCGTCATCAAGAAGCTCCCGGCGGTGCGGGTGGCCGAGCTGACCGCCACCGCCGCGAGTTACGGGCCCGAGGACATCAGCCCGGTCATCGGCCCGCTCTACGAGGAGCTGTTCCGCCGCCTCGACGCGGCCGGTGTCACGCCCGACGGCCCCGGTGTCGCGTACTACGAGGACTCCCCGGAGGGCGACGGGAGGATCACCGTCCACGCCGCCGTCCAGGTCGCCGCCCTGCTCCAGGACAGCGACCCACTCCAGGACGGCGCCTTCCGCGTGCTCGACCTGCCGCCCGTCGACACCGCGGCGACCATCGTGCACCGCGGCTCCATGGACACTGTCCTGCCCACGGCCCAGTCCCTCGCCCTGTGGATCGACGAGAACGGGTACGAATCGGCCGGGTATCCCCGGGAGATCAACCTGGAGTGCCCGGAGAACCGGGACGACTGGGTGACGGAGTTGCAGGCGCCGGTGACGAAGCCGTGACGCCCCGGGCCACCGGCCCCTGACGCGGGCTCCACGGTCGGGCAGTCGCGGGGTACCGTGACGTGCGACTGCCCGACCGCGGCCAGTGCTGCGACGGGCGCCAAGGAAGACTCAGGCCTCCCGAGCTTCGACGGTGCCGGCCTGGCCGCCTGATGCCCTGCGTGCCGCATCCCTTCGCTCCGCGAGAAGGAGCAGAACCGCGGCGGCGACAAGGAAGCCGAAGCTGACACCCGTACAGGCCATGACCGTCTCGTAGGAGGCCCCGGCGATCCGAGGGACGCCGTTGAGCGGCACGAGGGCGTACCAGCACAGGAAGCCGTAGGCGCGCAGCCGCATCCCGGCCTGCCGCTTCCGCATTCGCAGCGGCGTCTTCCCTGTCAGCAGCGCCGCCACCATCGGCAGCACGAGCACCGTCGACACGACCAACATCACCCAGTAGTACAGCGGATTGCCGTTCACTCCGCCCCCTCCCTGTTCCCAGGCACCAGCAGCCTACGAAGCGTCGATGAGGTATGTCCATGTCGGACGCCGCGCAGCCCTTGCGGCTCACGTCACGCAGACCTGTGCCGTGCCCGCCAGCTCGAACCACACCACCTTCCAGCCGGCCGCCGCACTCGCCTGGCACGCGAGCGGATAACGGCCCCACCTGTCCGCCAGCGCCTCGACCAGGAACAGGCCCCGGCCGAAGTCCTGGTCCGTCGTACAGGGCAAGGGATCGGGCAGTTCCGGGTGGTTGTCCATCACGCCGACGCGTACGACTCCGGGGCGGGCGCGGAGCCTGACGGTCACGGGGCCGTCGGAGTGCTGCACGGCGTTCGCCACCAGCTCGGACGTCAGCAGCTCCGCCGTATCGGCGACTCCACGCACGTAGCTGTAGTCGGTGAGGGCGATGTGAACCGTTCTCCGTGCGATTCGAGGCGCACGACGGTCATTGGCGAGTCGGAGGTGGCACTCCCAGTTGGATGCGGAGACGACGAATGGCATGGAGCTCCCTCGCGGGTGAAGTAGTGGGGGTTGCCGACAGCAACTGGTGGCTCGTCTCCCTTGACGCGGGCCCACCGTCCCAGGGAAGGAACTTTCGGGCAGGCTCACGCGATGCACTGCCAACTGCTGTGTGTAGCTTGTGCATTACCGACTGTAGACCATCTCGGGGTTATGTTGCCCTATTGTCGAGATAACACAAGCACCATTCATGGGAGCCGCCAGCTCCGAGGAAGGAACACATGGCCGCGAGGACATCTCCGACAGAGCGTCAGAAGCGGCTAGGGGCGGAAGTGCGGAGGATGCGCACCTCCGCCGGGCTGACCGGGGAGTACGCCGCCGGGCTGCTTGGCGTCGATCGGGGGAAGATCTCGAACATCGAGTCCGGCACACGCGCCATCAGCGCCGAGCGGCTGCGCACCTTGGCCTGCAACTGCGACTGCAGCGACGAGGCGTACGTCAGCGCCCTGCTCCGGATGGCGGGCCCCACTGAACGAGGCTGGTGGGAGCGGTATCGGGGCAGCCTCCCCGCTGGGCTCCTCGACATTGCCGAGCTTGAACACCACGCCGTGCGGCTGCGCAGCGTGCACCTGATCCATATGCCCGGCCTGCTGCAATGCGGCGACTATGCACAGGCTGTTTTCAAGGCCGCTCTGCCGCCGCTGCCCGCGCATGAGATTGCCCTACGGCTGGCCCTCCGCCTGGAGCGCCAGCAGATCCTCGAAGGAGATGACCCCACTGAGTTCGTTGGGATACTGCACGAGTCGGCACTGCGCATGCAGTTCGGGGGACGTTGGGTGGCTCGCAGGCAGCTCGAGCACTTGCTCGCCATGTCCGAACGGGCCAACGTAACGTTGCGCGTCATCCCGTTCGACGCGGGCTCGTTCCCCGGCGCGGGTCAGACCGTGATCTATATGGAAGGCCCCGCACCCAAGCTCGACACGGTACAGATCGACAGTGCCCACGGTCCGGAATTCCTGTACCAAGACGCCCAGTTGTCCAAGTACCGAGCCCATCTCGACTGGATGGAGGAGCGCTCACTGTCCGCAGACGAGTCGTACGACTTCATTCAGGACATCGCCGGTCAACTTTAAGGAGACTCCATGGCAGACATCACATGGGAAGCCCCGTTCTGTGCCGAAGGCTCGGCTTGCTTCCGCATAGGCACCGACCAAGACGGCAACGCCTACATCGCCATAGCCGGGGCCGAGGACACCTACCTCACCGATACCCGCGAAGCCCTCCGTACCCTCATCCTCGACATCAAGGCCGGAAAGGCCGACCACCTTCTCTAGGCCCGCCCCCGTCCACCGGTGGCCGTCAGAAAAAGTCCGACCACGGCTGGTCCCAGATCTGCTTCACGCACAGGACGAGGAACAGCAGGCCCGCCACGGCGAGCATCGCGTTGCTCAACCACCCGTTGCGCCACTCAGCCGGCGTCCGGGACGAGTTCAGGAGCCAGACCAGGGTCAGGGCCAGGAACGGCATGAACGCCGCGCCCAGGACTCCGTACAGGATGACCAGGCGGAAGGGCTGGCCCTGGAAGAGCAGGACGATGGGCGGGAAGGTGAGCCAGAGGAGGTACGCGCGGAACGGCCAGCTCCGTTCCCTGCGGCCCGCCGCCACATCCTCGCCGGTCAGGTGCTCCGCCCGGCCCTTCCGGTAGCGCTCCACGAAGTCCGCGAACATCAGGCTCACCCCGTGCCACACGCCGATGAGCGACGTGAACGACGTGGCGAAGAAGCCGATCAGGAAGAACTTGGCCGTCGCCGTCCCGTACTCCGCCTCCAGGATGTCGGTGAGCTGGATCAGGCCCTTGTCGCCACTGGCGATGGCCACGTTCGCCGAGTGCAGCAGCTCCGCGCCGACGAAGAGCATCGCGATGACGAAGATGCCGGTGGTGAGGTAGGCGACGCGGTTGTCCAGGCGCATCACCTTCATCCAGCCGGTGTTGGTCCAGCCCTTGGCGTTGACCCAGTACCCGTACGCGGCCAGCGTGATCGTGCCGCCGACGCCGCCGATCAGGCCGAGCGTGTTGAGGACGGAGTCCTTCTCGTCGGGCAGCACCGGGAGCAGGCCCGCGAAGGCGTCGCCGAGATTCGGGGTCACCCGGATCGCCAGGTAGACCGTGACCACGAACATGACGCCCACCAGGACCGTCATGACCTTCTCGAAGACCGCGTACTTGTTGAACCAGACGAAGACCAGGCCGACGAGCCCGCAGATGATCGCCCACGGCTTGATCGACCAGTCGGCGGGGAAGGCGTCGGGCCACAGTGCCTGAAGGGGCAGCGCGCTCGATGACATCGCCGCCGCACCGTAGACGAAACCCCAGATCACGGAGTAGACGACAAAGAAGTACGTCGTCCAGCGGCCGAGGCTCGCCCAGCCGTCGAAGAGGGTGCGGCCGGTGGACAGATGCCAGCGGCCGGCCGCCTCGGCGAGGGAGATCTTGACGAGGCAGCCGATGACGGCGGCCCAGAGCAGGGTGTAGCCGAAGTTGCTGCCCGCGATGAGGGTCGCGACGAGGTCCCCGGCCCCGACACCGGTCGCGGCGACGACGATGCCGGGGCCGATGTACTTCCAACTGGACTTGCGGGGGCGCGAGTCGGCCTCCCCCGACACCGATTCCTCAGGCTTCCCGGACTTCCCAGTTGTCTCCGCCATGTTGCCCAAGGAAGCGTAAAGGGGGTGGGGGCACAAGAGGGCGTGCGGTGCTTGTCCCGAGTGAAGCTTGACCTGTTCATGCCAGAGCCTCACTATGAGCGCCACACCAGCGCCACATCAGCGCCACACCCGCACCGAGCACGTCGCAGTGAAACACCACCACCCCCCAGCTCCGTTCCTACGTCCGGAGACCCCGGACATTACGGAGAAACGAGGAGAATTCATGCGACTTCGCATCCGAGGTGCGAGGGGCACCGGCAGACACACCGCCGCCCTCGCCACCCTGCTCGCGCTCGCCCTCGGCACATCCCTCACCACCACGGTCGTCGACGCCACCGCGACCGGCGCGCAGTCCCGGACGTTCGCGTCCGACGACGGCCGCCAGATCCGCCAGTACGAGATCCACCGGAGCACCACTCCGGTGACCCGTACGGCGATCCAGGCGTCCGGCGTCACCGTGGACGAGGCCGACGAGGAGACCGTCGTCGTCTCCGGCCGCGCGGATCAGATCGAGACGCTGCGCCGACAGGGGTACGAGGTCAGCCTGCTCGGCTCCGCCCCCGACCGCACCTCCGGCTCCGACGGCATCCGGCTCTTCGACTTCCCCTCGGCCGACTCGAAGTACCACAACTACGCCGAGATGAACACGGAGATCGACCAGCGCATCGCCGCCTACCCGGCCATCATGAGCAAGCGCGTGATCGGCAAGTCGTACGGCGGCCGGGACATCGTCGCGATCAAGGTCAGCGACAACGTGGCGACGGACGAGGCCGAGCCCGAGGTGCTGTTCACCTTCCACCAGCACGCGCGCGAGCACCTCACCGTCGAGATGGCGCTCTACCTGCTGCGCGAACTCGGCGCGGGCTACGGCTCCGACTCCCGCGTCACCAGCATGGTCAACGGCCGCGAGATCTGGCTCGTCCCGGACCTCAACCCGGACGGCGGCGAGTACGACATCGCCACCGGCTCCTACCGCTCCTGGCGCAAGAACCGCCAGCCCAACAGCGGTTCGTCGTACGTCGGCACGGACCTGAACCGCAACTGGAACTACCAGTGGGGCTGCTGCGGCGGTTCCTCCGGCTCGACGTCGTCCGAGACCTACCGCGGCGCGTCCGCCGAGTCGGCGCCCGAGGTGAAGGTGGTCGCCGACTTCGTACGCGGCCGGGTCGTCGGCGGGAAGCAGCAGATCACGGCCGGGATCGACTTCCACACGTACAGCGAACTGGTGCTGTGGCCCTTCGGGTACACGTACTCCGACACCACGACCGGGATGACGGCGGACGACCGCAACGCCTTCGCGACGGTCGGCGGCAAGATGGCCGCCAGCAACGGTTACACCGCCGAGCAGTCCAGCGACCTGTACATCACGGACGGCTCGATCGACGACTACCTCTGGGGCAGCCAGAAGATCTTCGGCTACACCTTCGAGATGTATCCGACGTCCAGCTCCGGCGGCGGCTTCTACCCGCCCGACGAGGTCATCGAGCGCGAGACGTCCCGCAACCGGGACGCGGTGCTCCAGCTCCTGGAGAACGCCGACTGCATGTACCGGTCCATCGGCAAGGAGGCGCAGTACTGCTGAGCGCGACGGAGAGACGGCTGATCGGCTGATCGGCTGACCGGCTGACCGGCTGAACCGCCCGGTGGTGCCGCCGTCATCGGCAGCACCACCGGGTGCCGGGGTCCCGGGGTCAGTCCTCCTTGACGGAGTCCTTGCGGCCGGCGTCCGCGCCCTTCTTGTCGGCCTTGTCGGCCTTGTCGGCCTTGTCGGCCGTGTCGGCCTTGTCAGCCGTGTCGGCCTTGTCAGCCGTGTCGGAGTCCTTCTGGTCGGCCGCGTCCTTCTCACCGGCTTCAGCCTTCTCGTCGGCCTCGGTGGCCTCCTCGACCTCCTCGGCCGCCGCGTCCGCCTCGGCCGCGTCCGCCTCCTCCGGCTCGTCCGCTTCCGCGCCGTCCTCGAAGTACGCGTCCAGGACCGCGTCGAGCTGCTCCTCCCACTCCTTGAAGCGGCTGCGGGACGTCGCGTCGACCTCGATCGGGTACCAGCGGCGGTCGGGCGTGTGCACCGTGACGGTGAACCGCTTGCCGAACCGCGCCGTCTCCGTCTCGACCGCCCCGATCTCGTCCCAGCGGAACTCGCACTTCTGGTCGTCGAGGGA
Organism: Streptomyces sp. NPDC059785; assembly: GCF_042732375.1. Lineage (NCBI taxonomy): Bacteria > Bacillati > Actinomycetota > Actinomycetes > Kitasatosporales > Streptomycetaceae > Streptomyces > Streptomyces sp. NPDC059785. Next base: position 50,774 of record NZ_JBHWHV010000012.1, on the reverse strand, counting down.
GAGCCGTACGCCCCGGTGGTCGGCGACGATCCGCGCGCGGCGGTCGGCGGCCTCGAAGACGGGACCGTCGACATCCTCGGCGTCGGCCTCCGCACTCTCGGCGGCCTCCGCGGTCTCCTCGGCAGCGCTCTCCTCGGCGGGGGCGCTCTCCGCCGAACCGGAGGGCGCCTTCGGCGCTTCGGGCGCGTCATCCACCCCGCCGTCCGCCGGTTCGGCGTCCTCGGGTGCTCCGGACACGGGTGAGGTGAGCCCGGGGATGAAGGCCGGGTCGAACCCGGCGCCCTCCAGGGGCTGGCTGCTCGAACCTATGCGCTGCTCCACAGCGGAGCAGTATGGCCGACTTTCCTGTGCCGGAACCAGTCGGGCTGTTCACCGGGCGGCCCGTACGACCCGCACAACCCATACGGACCGTACGGGACGCACGGACCGTACGGGACGCACGGACCGTACGAGTCGCCCCAGCCCTAGACGAACAGGCTCACCACCGCCGCCACCGCGAAGCCCGCCACCGACAGGACCGATTCCAGGACCGTCCAGGACTTCAGGGTGTCGCGTTCGCTGATGCCGAAGTACTTGGCGACCATCCAGAAGCCGCCGTCGTTGACGTGCGAGGCGAAGATCGAGCCCGCCGAGATGGCCATGATGACGAGGGCGGTGAACGCCTGGGAGTGGTCGCCCTCGGCGAGCAGCGGGGCGACGATGCCGGCCGTCGTGACGATGGCGACGGTCGCCGAACCCTGCGCCACCCGCAGCACCACGGAGATCAGGTAGGAGAGCACGATCACCGGGAGGCCGACGTCGTTGAAGGTGTCGGAGAGCGCCTGGGCGACGCCGCTGGCCTTGAGGACGGCGCCGAAGATCCCGCCCGCGCCGACCACGAGCAGGATGTTGCCGACCGGCTTCAGGGACGAGGTCGACACCTTCTCCAGGGACTTGCGCGACCAGCCGCGGCGGATGCCCAGGAAGTAGTACGCCAGGACCAGGGCGATGGTCAGGGCCACGAAGGGGTTACCGAAGAATTCGATCACCGAGCGGCCGGTCGAGGGGTCCAGCGCGATCGACGAGAACGTGGCGGCGAGGATCAGCACCAGGGGCGTACCGATGATGGCGAGGACGGTCGCCAGCGGGACCGGCTTCTCGGTCGGCTCGACGCCCGCCGCGCGCTGCTCGTCGATGACGGCCCGCCTGGACTCCTCGGCGGCCTCGACCATGTCCTGCGGTACGGGGACGAAGATCCGCTTGCCGATCCAGGCGGAGAACGCCCAGGCGGCGAGGACGGCGGGGATGCCGCAGACGATGCCCATGAGGATGATCCAGCCGAGCTGGACGTGCAGCAGTCCGGCGGCGGCGACGGGCCCGGGGTGCGGCGGCAGGAACGCGTGCGTCATCGACAGGCCCGCGAGCAGCGGCATGCAGTACAGCAGGATCGACTTGCCGGATCGCTTGGCGGCGGCGTAGACGATCGGCGCGAGGACGAAGATGCCGACGTCGAAGAAGACGGGGATGCCGAAGATCAGGCCGGTCAGGCCCATGGCGAGCGGGGCGCGCTGCTCGCCGAAGAGGTTCAGGAGACGGGAGGCCAGTACCTCCGCGCCGCCGCTGACTTCGAGGATCGCGCCGAGCATCGTGCCCAGGCCGATGATGATCGCTACATGGCCGAGGATGCCGCCCATGCCGGACTCGATGACGGAGACGGCCGTCGACTTCTGGACGGTGCCGAAGAGTTCGGTCACGGAGAGACCGGCCGCGAGGCCGACGGCTATGGAGACGGCGAGCAGGGCCACGAAGGGCTGGAGTCTGACCTTGATGATCAGGAACAGCAGGAGGGCGATGCCGAGGGCGGCGACGGTGAGCAGTCCTGCGGTGCCGTCGAGCAGGAGGAGCAGGCCGCCGGTGTGGGGTGGTTCGGCCTCTGCGGCCAGGGCGGTCAGGGGGAGTGCGTGGGACATCGGGCGGGCCTCGGTTTCCTCGGAGCATGACGCTTTCGGGCAGGGGGTATCGCGGCGCGGCGCCCCGGAGGAACGAAGGGGCGACGCGCCGTGACGTCGTACGGAATGCGGGAGAGATGAAGGGAGCCGCTGTCAGCCTCGGCCTCAACCTCAGCCGAGGACGGCCAGCGCGTCGATCTCGATGAGGAGGCCCGCGGGCAGACCGACGTAGACCGTCGTGCGGGCGGCGGGCGGAGCGGTGAGGCCCTGCTCCTCGAAGTACGCGTTGTAGAGGGCGTTCATCTCGGCGAAGTGGTCGACGTCCGTGAGGTAGACGCGGATCATCATCGCGTCGTCCCAGCTCGCGCCGCCCTCTTCGAGGATCGCCTTGACGTTGGCGAGGGTCTGGAGGGTCTGCTCGCGCAGGGTGGGTCCGGCGGGCGTGGGCGCCTGGCCCTCGACGGCCGGGAGGAAGCCGACCTGACCGGCCACCTGGAGGATGTTGCCCTTCCTCACCCCGTGCGAGAACTTCGCGGGCGGCGTGGTGTGGGTCTTCGGGGTGAGGGCGGTCTTCTCGGTCGTACGGTCGGTCATGCGGGGTCCTCTGCTTGGGTCTTGCCGGTCATACGGGGTCTTTCGCCGGTGTCTTGCCGGAGTACTCGCGGCTGATGGCGTCCGCGGTACGGCGCACCAGTGGGAGCAGGGTGAGGAGTTCGTCGGCGGTGACGACGACGTTCGGGGCGGAGACCGACATGGCGGCGACGGCCCGTCCGTCGGCGCCGCGGATGGGGGCGCCGACGCAGTTGATGGACTCCTCGTGGCCGCCGAGGTCGGTGGCCCAGCCCTGTTCGCGCACCGTGGCGAGCTCGCGCAGGAACGCGGGCGCGTTGGGCGTCGAACGGGCCGTGTACAGGGGGTAGTCGAGCTTCTCGGCGAGGGCGCGCCGCTCGGCCTCGGGCAGGTCGGACAGCAGCAGCTTGGCCACCGCGGCGACGGTGATGGCCACCGGCTTGCCGATCCGCGAGTACATGCGCACCGGGTAGCGGCTCTCCACCTTGTCGATGTAGAGCACCTCGTTCTCCTCGTGAACGGCGAGGTGGACGGTGTGCCCGCACTGCTCGTTCAGGCGTACGAGGTGGGGGTGGGCGATCTCGCGGATGTCCAGGTTCTCCACGGCCTGCTGGGCGAGGGCGAAGAGGCGCGCGCCGAGGCGGTAGCGCTGGTCCTCCTGGCGGTAGACGAGCCCGTGTTCGTGGAGGGTGCGCAGCAGCCGCAGGGCCGTGGACTTGTGGACTCCGAGGCGGTCGGCGACCTGCCCGAGGTCGGCGGGCCCCTCGGCGAGCAGCGGCAGGATGCTCAGCGCTCGGTCGACGGTCTGGCTCATGGGGTGCGTACCTCCTCCTCGGCCCGCGCGTCGGCGTGGTCGGCGGCTCGCGTCCAGCCGGGGCCGAGTCGAAGTGTCTCCCACGCGGTGTCGTCGAGGACGGCCAGGCGGTCGGCGTGGCCGCGGGCGGGCGGTGCGGCGAGGTCGCCGGGGACGGTGAGCGCGGCGGCGGCCGCCAGGTGGCCGTGGCGCAGCCGGTCCCGGGCGGGCAGGCCGCGCAGGGTCGCGGAGAGGAACCCGGCGGCGAAGGCGTCGCCCGCGCCGACGGGGGCGACGACGTCGACGTGCGGGGCGGGGACGGCGGTGACGGTGTCGCCGTCACCGTCACTTTCGAAGAGGGTGGCGCCCCGGGCGCCCTGCTTCACGACCAGGGTGCCGGGTCCAGGGAGCGCGGCGCGGATCGCGGCGGGGCCGCCGGTGATCCCCCAGGCCGCCTCGGCCTCGTCCTCGCCGACGAAGACGAGGTCGCTGCCGCGGGCCAGGCCGAGCAGGACCGCGCCCGGGTCCGGGTGCCCCTGCCACAGGTGCGCGCGGTGGTTGACGTCGAAGGAGACGAGGGGGCGGCCGGGGCGGGGCGCGGTCAGTTCGCGGAGCAGGGCCAGGCAGCCGGCGGAGAGGGCGGCGGTGATGCCGGTCAGGTGCAGGACGCGGCCGGGCCTGACGGCGGCCGTGTCCAGGGCGCCGGGGGCCAGCGCGGAGGCGGCGGAGCCGGCCCGGTAGTACGCCACCTCGTGGGCGTCGGTGGCGCGGTCGCCCGCGGTGCGGAAGTAGACGCCGGTCGGGCGGGCGGGGTCGCGGCGCACGGCGGAGGTGTCGACGCCCCAGGACGCGATGGTCTCCACGAGGTGGTCGCCGAAGCCGTCGGCGCCGACCCGGCTGACCCACTGCGCCGAGTGCCCGGCGGCGGCGAGCACGCACGCCACGTTGGATTCGGCGCCGCCGATGGCCCGCTCGAAGGACGGCACGTCGGCGAGGCGGCCGGGCCGGGAGGGGAGGAAGGTGACCATGGACTCGCCGAGGGTCACGACGTCGGCCGGCAGCCCGTCGACGGACATGCCCTCGACAGTCTCGCGCGGCGCGCCCTCACGTACGGGTCCGTTGCTGGTCACGATGGGTGCGGCTCCTAGCTCTCGCGGCCGACGGCGTCGTTGGCGCACCGTTGACCCTGCGTCGGCTGGGATGTTAGACAGCAGTGAGCGACATACGCAATGACTGTTGCAGAGATTGCAACGATGCCAACGCCTGCTCCGTCATCGATGGACGATCGGTGACCGCTGGACTTCACTCCCGGGAGGCCCCATGGGCGCCGACACCGCCGCAGCACGTCTCGCCGCCCTCGCGGCGGACCGCGTCGACCACCGCTTCAAGGGCCTGCCGCCGGACGCCGACGGCCTGACGGTCGGCGAGCTGGCGGCCCAGCGCCGCAACCTCTTCACCGGCGGCTTCACCACCCCTGTACTCGCCCTCTCCGCCGAGCGCCTGAAGCACAACCTGGAACTCATGGAGACGTACGCGACCCGGCACGGGCTCGCCTTCGCGCCGCACGGCAAGACCTCGATGGCGCCGCAGCTCTTCCAGCGGCAGATCGAACACGGGGCGTGGGGCATCACGCTCGCCGTGCCCCACCAGGTGCGCGTGGCGCGGGAGTTCGGGGCCGGGCGGGTCTTCCTCGCCAACGAGCTCGTCGACGCGGCGGCCCTGCGCTGGGTCGCCGCCGAACTCGCCGCCGACCCGTCCTTCCGCTTCGTCTGCTACGTCGACTCGGTGGACGGCGTGTCCCTGATGGACGCGGCCCTGCGCGGGGCGTCCCGCCCGGTGGACGTCGTGGTCGAACTCGCCGCCGGTGAGGGCGCCCGTACCGGTGTCCGTACGGAGGCGGAGTGCGCGGCGGTCGCGGACGCGGTGGCCGCCACCGACACGCTGCGGCTCGTGGGCGTGGCGGGCTACGAGGGCGAGGTGCCGGACGCGGACCCGGAGCGGGTGCACGCCTGGCTGCGCCGGCTGACCGCGCTGGCCGCGGAGTTCGACGAGGCGGGCCGCTTCGCCGGGAACGGGCTCGACGAGATCGTCGTCAGCGCGGGCGGCAGCGCCTGGTTCGACGCGGTCGCGGACGTCTTCGCCGGGATCCCGGAGCTGTCGCTGCCCGTGCTGAAGCTGCTCCGCTCGGGCGCGTACGTCTCGCACGACGACGGCCACTACCGCAGGATCACGCCGTTCACCCGGGTGCCCGAGGAGGGCGCGCTCCAGCCCGCCTTCCGGCTGTGGGCGCAGGTCGTCTCCCGCCCCTCCCCCGCCCAGGCGTTCGCCAACGCGGGCAAGCGCGACGCGGCGTACGACCTCGATCTGCCGCTGGCCCAGGTGGTCCGCAGGGACGGCGCCGAGCGCCCGGCCGCCGGCGTCACCGTCACGGGCCTGTCCGACCAGCACGCCTGGCTGGCCACCACGCCCGAGGCGGACCTGCGGGTCGGCGACTGGGTCGGCCTGGGCCTGTCCCACCCGTGCACGTCCTTCGACAAGTGGCAGCTCATTCCGCTGGTGGAGGCGGACGGCACGGTCGTCGAATACATCCGCACGTTCTTCTAGAGACCGAAGCCAGAGTCCGACCTCAGAGCCCGACCTCAAAATCCGGCCTCAGAGACCGACCTCAACGCACCGAGGAGTTCCCGTGGAGCTGGATCTCGTCATCCGTGACGTGCGCGTCGTCGACGGCACCGGCGGCGCGTCCTACCGTGCCGACGTCGGCGTGTCCGGGGGCCGGATCACCGAGATCCGCCGTTCGGGCCCGCACCCTGCGGGCCCGCGCCCGAACGGGCGCCGGACGCTGGACGCGGCCGGTCTCGCCCTCGCGCCCGGCTTCATCGACATGCACGCGCACAGCGACCTGGCCCTGCTGCGGGACCCCGACCACAGCGCGAAGGCCGCCCAGGGCGTGACCCTGGAGGTGATCGGCCAGGACGGCCTGTCGTACGCGCCGGTCGACGACCGTACGCTCGCCGAGGTCCGCCGGGCGATCACCGGCTGGAACGGCCACGGCGACGACATCGACTTCAGCTGGCGCTCGGTCGGCGGGTACCTGGACCGGCTCGACCACGGCTTCGGCGGCGAGGGCATCGCGGTCAACGCCGCGTATCTGATCCCGCAGGGCACGGTACGGATGCTCGCGGTCGGCTGGGAGGACCGCGCGGCCACCCCGGCCGAGCTGGACCGGATGCGGCACCTGGTCGCCGAGGGGCTGCGGGAGGGCGCCGTCGGCATGTCCTCCGGGCTCACCTACACCCCGGGCATGTACGCGAAGGACGCCGAACTGACCGAGCTGTGCCGGGTGGTCGCGGAGCACGCCGGCTACTACTGCCCGCACCACCGCTCGTACGGGGCGGGCGCCCTCGCGGCGTACGAGGAGATGGTGGCGCTGACCCGGGAGGCGGGCTGCCCGCTGCACCTCGCGCACGCCACCATGAACTTCGGGGTGAACCGGGGGAAGGCGCCCGACCTGCTCGCCCTCCTGGACGACGCCCTCGCGGCCGGCGCGGACATCACCCTGGACACCTACCCCTACACCCCCGGGTGCACGACCCTGGCGGCGATGCTGCCGAGCTGGGCGAGCGTGGGCGGGCCCGAGGCGATCCTCGGCCGGCTGCGCGACGACGCGACCGCCGAGCGGATCCGGCACCACCTGGAGGTCGTCGGCGCCGACGGCTGCCACGGCGTCCCCATCGAGTGGGACACCATCGAGATCTCCGGGGTGAGCGACCCGGATCTGACGGAGTACGTCGGCCGGACCGTCGCGGAGTCCGCCGCCCTGCGCGGCGAGGAGCCCTGGCACACCGCGCGCCGGCTGCTCGTCGAGGACCTCCTCGGCCCGACGATCCTCCAGCACGTCGGCCACGAGGAGAACGTGCGCGCGATCATGCGGCACCGGGTGCACACCGGCGGCTCCGACGGCATCCTGACCGGCGCCAAGCCGCACCCGCGCGCGTACGGCACCTTCCCGCACTACCTCGGGCACTACGTACGGGAGCTGGGCGTCCTCTCGCTGGAGGAGTGCGTCGCACACCTCACCGGGCGCCCGGCCGCGCGGCTGCGGCTGCCCGACCGGGGCCTTGTCCGCGAGGGCTACCGCGCGGACCTCGTCCTGTTCGACCCGGAGACGGTCGCCGCGGGCTCGACCTACGAGGCGCCGCGCACCCTGCCGACGGGCATCCCGCACGTGCTGATCGACGGCCGCCCCGTGATCGAGGACGGCCGCCGTACGGACGTACTGGCGGGGCGGGCGGTCCGCCGGACTCCCCGGTGACCGCCCGCCCGGCCCGTGCATGCCCGTGCAGGTCTACGGCTGGGGCAGGGTGCAGCCGCTGCGGCTCAGGTCGAGCTTGTTGTCGAGTCCGAAGCAGGGGACGATCTGGTAGGTCTCCTGGGCGTAGTTGATGCCCGCGCGGACGGTGACGGTGCCGTTCTCGTCGACCTCGCAGGGGTTGTTCTCGGTGCAGCGCTGGCCGTCCTCGTTGCCGGTGTTGTTGACGGCGACGACCTTGCCGGTGGAGTTGTCGACGACCGGCGAGCCCGACGTACCGCCGATGGTCTGGCAGGCGGAGGTGTAGCGGACCGAGTCCTTCCAGGTCCAGTCGCCCTCCTTGAGGCGGTAGACGAACCCGTCGATGTTGCAGGCGTAGGTCCGCTTCCAGTAGCCGGAGACGACCGTGATGGCGGTCCCGGCGGTCGGGTGGGTGTCCTGGACCGTGAGCGCGCTGATGCCGTAGCTGCTGCTGATCTGCGCGTAGGTGCTGGTGAGCTGGTAGATCGTGACGTCCGTGTCGGTCATCGTGGAGTAGGCGACCTTGCTGGCGCGCAGGGTCGCCACGCGCGTGCCGGAGGCGTTGAGCAGGCCGAAGGTGCGGCTGGACGCCTGGTCGACGATGACCTCGCCGGGCTCGGGGAAGCCGGTCTCCAGACAGTGGCCGTTGGACAGGACGAGCGCCGGGTCGTCGCTCTCGGAGTTCGGGAAGCGGATCACCGAGCCGGAGCAGTTGCTGAGCGCGACGGTGCCGGCGAAGTTCACCGCCTGGACGGCCGGGGCGGCTGCCGTGGCCGCCGATACCGCCGCGTCCGTCGTGGCCGGGGCGGCTTTTCCGGCCGTCGTGGCCGTCGCGGGTGCGGGCTCGGGCGCCGCGACCGCCGGAGCCACGCCGGCCCCGGCGATCACCAGGGCGAAGAGCGCGGCGACGAGAGGCTTTCTCATGTGGGGTCCCCTCATGGTCATGTCTTGTTCCGCTGCGACAGGGGCGGCCGGAGGTCTTCCGGCCACCCGCTGTCTTGACATGCGCATTGTGAAGGGGTGGCGCACCGCCGACAAGGAGCCGTTTCCGGCCCCCGCCGGGCCGCCGGGCCCCTCGAACGGGGGAGGCGGGCGCCTCGACGGAAGGACAAAAAGCTCAAAGTACAACGTCTCACGTGGCGAATAACACGCCCCGCCATCCGCCGCGCCGCCGTAAGCTCACGGACATGCAGGTGATCCAGTCCACGAAGCTCGCCAACGTCTGCTACGAGATCCGGGGCCCGGTTCTCGAGGAGGCGATGCGGCTGGAAGCGGCAGGGCACCGGATCCTCAAGCTGAACACCGGCAACCCGGCGGCCTTCGGCTTCGACTGCCCGCCGGAGATCCTCGAGGACATCCTCCGCAACGTCTCCTCGGCCCACGGCTACGGCGACGCCAAGGGCCTGCTCGCCGCCCGCCGCGCCGTGGTGATGCACAACCAGACCCTCGGCATAGAGACGGACGTCGAGCACGTCTACATCGGCAACGGCGTCTCCGAGCTGATCGTGATGGCCATGCAGGGCCTGCTCGACGACGGCGACGAGGTCCTCGTACCGGCACCCGACTACCCGCTGTGGACCGCCGCTGTGTCCCTGTCCGGCGGTACGGCCGTGCACTACCGCTGCGACGAGCAGTCCGACTGGATGCCGGACCTCGCCGACGTGGAGCGCAAGGTCACCGACCGCACCAAGGCGATCGTCATCATCAATCCGAACAACCCGACGGGTGCGGTGTACGACGAGGCGATGCTGCGCGGGCTGACCGACATCGCCCGCCGCCACAACCTGCTGGTCTGCTCCGACGAGATCTACGACAAGATCCTCTACGACGGCGCCACGCACACCCCGACCGCCGCCGTCGCCCCCGACCTGCTGACCCTCACCTTCAACGGGATGTCCAAGGCGTACCGGGTCGCGGGCTACCGGGTCGGCTGGATGTCGATCTCGGGACCGCGCGCCCACGCCGACTCGTACATCGAGGGGCTGACGATCCTGGCGAACATGCGGCTGTGCGCCAACATGCCGGGGCAGCACGGGGTGGTCGCCGCGCTCAGCGGACGCCAGACGATCAAGGACCTGGTGCTGCCCGGCGGCCGGCTGAAGGAACAGCGGGACACGGCGCACGAGCTGCTCACCCAGATCCCCGGGGTGACCTGCGTGAAGCCGAAGGGCGCGCTGTATCTCTTCCCGCGCCTGGACCCGAAGGTGTTCAAGATCAAGGACGACCGGCGGATGGTGCTCGACCTGCTCCGCCAGGAGAAGATCATGGTCGTGCAGGGCACGGGCTTCAACTGGCCCGAGCCGGACCACTTCCGGGTGGTCACCCTGCCGACGGTCGCGGACCTGACCTCGGCGATCACCCGTATCGGCACTTTCCTGGACGGCTACGGCCAGCACTGACCGCGGGACGCGACCGGTCACCATGCACGTACGGCGGCCGGCCACCGGTCACCATCCACGTACGGCGGCCGGCCATCGGTCACCATCCACGTACGGCGGCCGGCCATCGGTCACCATCCACGTACGGCGGCCGGCCACCGATCACTGTATGTACATGCCACCTTCGTTTTCCCGAACCTGCTCAACTTTAGAACCAATCTAAGCTAGGATGGTTTCCTGACTGCACAGGAGGCCGTCCCATGTACGAACCGATCCGCACCAAGTCGGTCCACACGATGGCCGGCACCTCCACCGACTTCCCGCACCGCTCACGCGAGGAAGAGCTGGACATCCAGCTCGCCGGCCACCTGGCCGCGCTGCTCGCGGTGACGGACGAGCTGCGCGCGCTCGCGCCCTCGGGCGACCTGGACCTGGCGGCCGAACGGCTCGCCGAGCAGGTGTCCCGGTTGCGTGGCGGGCTGCCGCCCGTCCGGTCGTCGGTGGCCGCCGCCATCCATGAACCGCATGTCTCCCTGCTCCACCAGCGGGCGCACGCGCTCGCCGGACGCGCCCTCGTCGTCGCGGCCTCCCGCGCCGACACCGCCGCCGCCATCCTGGCGGCGGAGCGGATGGACGCCCACGCGGCGGCCGGGGACACCCGCGCCCTCGCCTCGCACTAGCCACACCGGCAGTACTGGCAGTACTGGCAGTACTGACGACACCAGCAGCACCGGCGGAGCCATGAGCACCAGTACCTCCGCACCGAGCCCTCCGGGCTCCCCCGATCGGCCCCGGTCCGCGCGCACCCGCAGCGACGCGCGGACCGGGCGCCATTGACCGGCACGCCCTTCACCTTCCGGGAGATCGTCCGGAGCCGTTCCGGGACATCGTCCGGAGCCGTTCCGGGAGCACGCCCCCGCCCCTTCCACGCGCCGCTCGTCGTGGTGCCGCGGTGTTCGCCGTCGCCGGGACCGGACGCGAAGAGGGGCCGCACGCCGTTGTGCGGCCCCCTGTTCCCGGACGGCCGGGACTTCTTCGCTCTGCCGGGGCTCAGCCCAGGCGCCGCACCAGCGCCCGGTACTCCTCCCACAGCTCCGCCGGCGTGTGGTCGCCGAAGGTGTTGAGGTGCTCGGGGACGAGCGCGGCCTCCTCGCGCCACACCTCCGTGTCGACGGTGAGCAGGAGGTCGAGGTCGGCCTCGGACAGGGCGAGCCCCTTGGTGTCCAGGGCGCCCTTCGCGGGCAGCACGCCGATGGGCGTCTCGACGCCGTCGGCCTTGCCGTCGAGCCGTTCGACGATCCACTTCAGGACGCGGCCGTTCTCGCCGAAGCCGGGCCAGACGAACCGGCCGTCGTCGTCCTTGCGGAACCAGTTGACGTAGTAGATCTTCGGCAGCTTCGCCTGGTCCTTGTCCTTCGCCACGTCGACCCAGTGGCCCATGTAGTCGCCCATGTTGTAGCCGCAGAACGGCAGCATGGCGAAGGGGTCGCGGCGCAGCTCGCCGACCTTGCCCTCGGCGGCGGCGGTCTTCTCGGAGGCGACGTTCGCGCCGAGGAAGACGCCGTGGTTCCAGTCGAAGGACTCGGTCACCAGCGGTACGGCCGAGGCGCGCCGCCCGCCGAAGAGGATCGCCGAGATCGGCACGCCCCGGGGGTCCTCCCACTCGGGCGCGATGATCGGGCACTGGGCGGCGGGAACGGTGAAGCGGGCGTTGGGGTGCGCCGCCGGGGTTCCCGACTCGGGCGTCCAGTCGTTGCCCTTCCAGTCCGTGAGGTGGGCCGGGGTCTCCTCCGTCATGCCCTCCCACCAGACGTCGTTGTCGTCGGTGAGCGCGACGTTGGTGAAGACGGAGTTGCCCCACAGCGTCTTCATCGCGTTGGCGTTGGTGTGCTCGCCGGTACCGGGCGCGACGCCGAAGAACCCGGCCTCGGGGTTGATCGCGTACAGCCGCCCGTCCTCGCCGAACCGCATCCAGGCGATGTCGTCGCCGATCGTCTCGACGGTCCAGCCGGAGATGGTGGGCTCCAGCATGGCGAGGTTGGTCTTGCCGCAGGCGCTCGGGAAGGCGGCGGCGACGTACTTCGACTGCCCCTGCGGCGGGGTCAGTTTCAGGATCAGCATGTGCTCGGCGAGCCAGCCCTCGTCGCGCGCCATCACGGAGGCGATGCGCAGGGCGTAGCACTTCTTGCCGAGCAGCGCGTTGCCGCCGTAGCCGGAGCCGTAGGACCAGATCTCACGGCTCTCGGGGAAGTGCGAGATGTACTTGGTGGGGTTGCAGGGCCAGGGGACGTCCGCCTCACCTTCGGCCAGCGGGGCTCCGAGCGTGTGCACGGCACGCACGAAGAACCCGTCGGAGCCGAGTTCGTCCAGGACCGGCTGCCCCATCCGGGTCATGGTGCGCATGGAGACGGCGACGTACGCCGAGTCGGTGATCTCCACGCCGAGGGCGGACAGCGGCGAGCCGAGCGGGCCCATGCAGAAGGGCACGACGTACATGGTCCGGCCGCGCATGGAGCCGCGGAAGATCCCTCCGTCGCCGTCCTTGCCGGTGAAGATCTCCCGCATCTCGGCGGGGGCCTTCCAGTGGTTGGTCGGACCGGCGTCCTCCTCCTTCTCGGAGCAGATGAACGTACGGTCCTCGACCCGCGCGACATCGGTCGGGTCGGAGGCGGCGTAGTAGGAGTTGGGGCGCTTGATCGGGTCGAGCTTGCGGAAGGTGCCCTTGCGGACGAGCTCCTCGCTCAGTCGCTCGTACTCGGCCTCGGATCCGTCACACCAGACCACGTTGTCCGGCTGCGTCAGTTCGGCGATCTCGTTCACCCACGAGATCAGTTCCTGGTGCTGGGTGGGGGGGACGGTGGGGGGAGCCGCGATGTCGCGCGCCACGATCGCTCCTAAATGAGGGGTTTTGTTGTTGAATGCCCCTTGGGGGCTGCGACCCGGATGCTTCACGGTGATGGATCTTTGGCGCTCATCCGGTGCCGACCGCACTCATTTGATCATCCGACGCGTCTGCCCATCTGTCCAGAGGGGCGCACAGGTGAGCGAGGTGAGCATCACCACTCGGCCGCGGGTTTCCTCCGGCACATCGTGGGTTCACTTCAGGTACCCCCTCAGGAGTCCCGGGCGTGCCGTGAGATCATCACCACGTTCGACCGCTCATCCGCCGGGACTGACACGTAACTTACGGTTCCGTAGGTACGATTCGGCCCATGACTGCGTCCGTCCCCGAATCGAACACGGACACGCCGGCCGTCGGCCGCGGTCCTGTCGAGATCCCCCTGCCGCATCCGGTCAAGCCGATGCTCCGCGGCTGGCTGCACGCCGGCATGTTCCCGGCCGTGCTCATCGCCGGTCTCGTACTCACCGCGCTCGCCGATTCCTCACGCGGGCGTATCGCGTGCGGGATCTACGTCCTGACCGCCTGCCTCCTGTTCGGGGTCAGCGCGCTCTACCACCGGGGCAACTGGGGCCCGCGGGCCGGCGGGCTCCTGCGCAGACTGGACCACGCCAACATCTTCCTGATCATCGCCGGCACGTACACCCCGCTGACGATGCTGCTGCTGCCCGGCGGCAAGGGGCAGTGGCTGCTGTGGGGCATCTGGGCCGCGGCCGCCGCGGGCATAGTGTTCCGGGTCTTCTGGGTCGGCGCCCCGCGCTGGCTCTACACCCCCTGCTACATCGCGATGGGCTGGGCCGCCGTCTTCTTCCTGCCCGACTTCCTGCGCGCGGGCGGCATCGCGGTCCTCGTCCTGGTCGTCGTCGGCGGACTCCTCTACAGCGCGGGCGGCGTGATCTACGGAATCAAGCGCCCCAACCCCTCCCCGCGCTGGTTCGGCTTCCACGAGGTCTTCCACTCCCTCACCCTCGCGGCCTTCGTCGTCCACTACGTCGGCATCTCGATCGTGGCCTACCAGCACGGATGAGAGCCTGTGTCATATCCCCGGCCGGGGATATGACACAGGCTCTGAGCACCGGGCCGACGCCCGGCGGGCGCCGATGCCGGACAATGAACGCCATGCCCCCGACCGCACACAGCTCCACCCCGGCCGCGCAGCCCCCGGCGGGGCTGCGCGAGCGGAAGAAGACCAAGACCCGGACCGCCATCCGCGCCGCCACGTACCGGCTGATCAGCGAAGAGGGGTACGAGGCGGCGACCATCGACCGGATCGCCGAGGCCGCGGAGGTCTCCCCCTCCACGGTCTTCCGGTACTTCCCGGCCAAGGAGGACATCGTCCTCACCGACGAGGACGACCCGGTCCTGGAGGCGGAGCTGCGGGCCAGGCCCGTGGACGAGCCGTGGCCCGACTCCCTGCGGTACGTGCTGCGCAGGGCCGTCGACCTCGGCGCCGCCGAGCAGCCCGAGCTGTCCCGGCTGCGGGCCCGGCTGATGCTGGAAGTGCCCGCGGTGCGCTCCCGGATCACCCAGAGCATGTCGGTCACCGGCCGGATGCTGTGCCGCGTCGTCGCCGAGCGCACCGGCCGCGACGCGGACGGCCTGGAGGTACGGGTCCTCGCGATGTCCCTGATCGGCGGCCTGCTGGAGACCACCGCGTACTGGGCGGAGCACGGCCACCGGGACGACCTCGGGGAACTGGTCGACCGCGCCCTCGACGTCATGCGGCGCGGCCCGGCGGGCTGAGCGTTGCTCTTGACCGTCGGGCCCTGCCGGAATGCGGAGGCCGGGGCGCGGGCCCGCGTGGCATGCTGAGCCGGTGAACGGACCGGAGATCACCGTCGAATTCGCCCCCGAGCTGGGCCTGTTCGTGCCGCACCGCCGGCGCGCGGGCGCCACGGAGGTGGTCACCGACGGCACCTCCTCGCTCGGCCACGTCGTCGAGTCGCTCGGCGTGCCGCTGACCGAGGCCGGCACGCTGGTCGTGGACGGCCGCGAGGTGCCGCCCTCCCACGTACCGGCGGCGGGCGCGGCCGTCCGGGTCGAGGCCGTCCGGCGCCCGCAGTCCGTGCCGGGCGCGCCGCTGCGTTTCCTGCTCGACGTCCACCTCGGCACCCTGGCCCGCAGGCTGCGGCTGCTCGGCGTGGACGCGGCGTACGAGTCCACGGACATCGGCGACCCGGCCCTCGCCGCCCGCTCGGCCGCCGAGCGGCGCGTCATGCTCAGCCGCGACCGCGGTCTGCTGCGCCGTCGCGAGCTGTGGGCGGGCGCGTTCGTCTACAGCACCCGCCCCGACGAACAGCTCGCCGACGTCCTCGGCCGCTTCGCGCCCGAACTGCGGCCCTGGACCCGCTGCACCGCGTGCAACGGCGTGCTCCGGGCGGCCACCAAGGACGAGGTCGCCGACCGGCTCGAAGGCGGCACCCGGCGGTCGTACGACGTCTTCGCCCAGTGCGCGGAGTGCGGCCGGCCCTACTGGCGCGGCGCCCACCACGACCACCTGGAAGCCATCGTGGAACAGGCACTGAGCATGACCGCCCAGGGAAACTGAGTAGCCGCCCGGATCACCGGGGCCGCTTCCCGGGGTGGGATGGGGCCATGACAGCGAAGCCCTTCACCACGGACGCCACGGACTCCACGGACACCACGGGCTCCACGGATGCCACGGACGCCACAGGCACCACGGGCACCACGGCCCTCAGCGGACCGTCATCGACGGATTCCACCGCGGGTGTCCGCGCCCGCCTGCTCGCCGTGGGGGCGGTCACGGGACTGATCATGCTGCTGCCGATCGTCGTCCTCGCCTGGCTCGCCGTGCTGTCCACCGACCGCGGCACCGGCTGCCTGATGTACGGCGAGGGCTGCTCGGACGTGCCCGGCGGACTGCTCTGGGCCCTGTTCTGGACCGCGCTCACGGCCGGTGTGACGGCGGTCGTCTGGGCCCCGGACCGATGGCCGGCGGCCAGGACCGGGACCGTGCTGCTCCAGTGGGGCGCCCAGGTGACGCTGGCGGCCCTGATCATGAGCGGCGCCTGACCCGGACGCGGCCCGGGGACCCGGTACGCGTCAGGGCGCGTTGACCGCCCCCAGCGCCTCGGCGAGAGCCTGTACGTCGGTCGTCGGGGCGTCGCACGTGAAGTTCCGGCAGACGTACGCCGCCGGTGCGCCGCCGACCAGGGGACGGTCCGCGAGCAGCGGCAGCTCGTCGCCGTCCGGCGGGCCCGCCGCGACGACCGCGCCCGGCGCGGTGCCGAGCAGCGCCGTCCGGTGCAGGGCCCGGGTGGCCGGATCGCCGTCCGGACCCACCACGGCCACCTCGCGCGGCCCGTCGAGCAGCGCCTCGGCCACCGCGAGACCCCAGCCGATGAAACGGGGGACGCGCGGGCCCAGCGTCTTCACCACGCCCAGCGCCCGTTCCGCGGCGGTGCGGTGGGGTTCGGCGCCGGTGTGCGCGGCGTACGACAGCAGGGCGCCGGCGGCGGCGCTCCAGCCGGAAGGGGTGGCGTTGTCGGTGGGGTCCTGCGGGCGCCGGATGAGCTGCTCGGCGTCGGCCGCCGTGTCGTACAGGGCGCCCGAGTCGGGGTCGGCGAACCGGGTCAGCACATGGTCGAGCAGCAGCCCGGCGAACTCGGGCCAGACGCCCTCACCGGTGACGGCGGCGAGTGCGAGGAAGCCCTCGGCGACGTCCGCGTAGTCCTCCAGTACGCCCGCGTTGGCGCCGGCCCGGCCGTCCTTGCTGGTGCGGACGAGCCCGGCGTGGTCGTCCAGGTGAACGCGGACGAGCAGATCGGCGGCGGCGAGCGCGGCCTCCGTCAGGTCGGGCCGGTCGAAGAAGGCGCCGGTCTCCGCGAGCGCGGCGATGGCGAGCCCGTTCCAGGCGGCCACGACCTTGTCGTCGCGCCCCGGGGCGGACCGCCCGTCACGCGCGGCGAGCAGCCGGGTGCGGACGGACTCGACCCACCCGGCGTCGAACACCTCGTCCCGCTGCGGAAGTTGCAGCACGGAGGCACCCTCCTCGAAGGTGCCCTCCTCGGTCACGCCGAAGTACCGCGCGGCCGGCTCGGCGTCGGCCTCGCCGAGCACCTCGCGCAGTTGCTCCGGCGTCCACACGTAGTACGCGCCCTCGACGTGCCGGCCGCTGCCGTCGTCGCTGTCCGCGTCGAGCGCCGAGGCGAACCCGCCCTCGGGGGTGCGCAGTTCGCGGACCATGAAGTCGGCGGTCTCCAGGGCGACCCGGCGGGCGAGATCCGACCCGGTGGCCCGCCACAGATGCGCGTACACCCGGCAGAGCAGCGCGTTGTCGTACAACATCTTCTCAAAATGGGGCACGACCCAGTCCCGGTCGACCGAGTAACGGGCGAAACCGCCGCCGAGCTGGTCGTAGATACCGCCGCGGGCCATCCGCTCGCAGGTGTCACGCGCCATCTGAAGGGCGCCCTCCGAGCCGGTGCGGGCGTGGTGCCGCAGCAGGAACTCGATCACCATGGACGGCGGGAACTTGGGCGCGCCCCCGAACCCGCCGCGCTGGGCGTCGTACTCACGGGTGAGCGCGAGCAGCGCGGCGGCGAGTTCCTCCTCCCCCGGCACCTGCGCGTCCCCGAGGTTCAGCTCCCGCCCCGCCAGGTCCCGCACGATCTTGCCCGCGACCTCGGCGACCTCCTCGCGCCGGTCGGTCCAGGCACCGCGCACCCCTTCGAGCACCTGCCGGAAGGACGGCATGCCGTGCCGGGGCTCGGGCGGGAAGTAGGTGCCGAAGTAGAAGGGCTCGGCGTCCGCGGTGAGGAAGACCGTCATGGGCCAGCCGCCCTGCCCGGTGGCCGCCTGCACCGCCTCCATGTAGACGGCGTCGACATCGGGCCGCTCCTCGCGGTCGACCTTGACACTCACGAAGTGCTCGTTGAGATACGCGGCCGTCCCCGCGTCCTCGAAGGACTCGTGCGCCATGACGTGACACCAGTGGCAGCTGCTGTACCCCACGCTCAGCAGCACGGGCACCCCGCGCTCACGTGCCTCCTCGAACGCCCCGGCCGACCACGGCCACCAGTCGACGGGGTTCTCGGCATGCTGAAGCAGATACGGGGACGTCTCGTGGGCCAGTCGGTTGGACACGGTGGAACACCCTCCGGTGGGACCTGACCAGGCGGTTCGAGCCGGGCCGCGGGTTCACTCTACGGATCTGGCGGGCGTGGCGCCCCTGACCGGGGCGCCAGGGGCGCCCGTTCAGGGGCGCGGGGCTGTGTCATGTGCGGCTCCGCCGCGTGGGCGCGACCAGCCCCGACGGCGCCGCACCCGCCCGGGAACAGCCAGCGGCACTCTCGCGCAACCGCCCCGCACACCCGACACTGGTGACTCAGGGGAGGAACCGCTCTGGAGGGGGACGTGACATGCGGGACAGCCACCGGGCGGAGGCCGAGCGGCTGTTGGCCAGGGCCGTCGAGGAAGAGGTGCGGCGCTCGGGCGGGCGTACCGACGGCACCGTGCTGCTGTCGCGGGCGCGCGGCGGGCTCGACGCCATGGCACGGACGGCGCAGGAGGAGTACGAGGCGTACGTCCGCGCGCTGGACGAGGCGGAGGCGGGCCGGCTGACGTTCGGTCAGCGCTACGCGCGCGAGGGCGCGGGGACGCCGCTCCTCGTGGCGGCCGTCGCGGCGGTCGGGGCCTGCGTCGGGGACCTCGCGCTCGGCACCGGCGCCGGTACGGCGCTGGCCGCCGGTGCCGTCGTCGGCGTGGTGGGCGCCGCGACGACCGTGGCGAAGGTGACCGCCTCGCACCTGCCCGCGGCCAGCCGGCACGCCGGCGCCAGGAACCAGCCGGGCGGCCCCGAACAGCTCCGGCTGCAATGGCTGACCGCCCTGGAGGTACGGGGTATCCGCCCGTTCCTCGACCAGCAGCGGGTGCTCAGCGCGTCGACCGGCATGAAGAAGGGGGCGCCGCAGCTGCGCCGTACGGACAAGAGCGCGGCGGCGCGCAGACGAACCGTCCTGGAGCGGTCCTTCGGGCAACTGCCCGAGCCCGACGGAGTGTTCGCGGGCCGCCGGCAGGAGCTGTCCCGGGTGGCGCAGTGGGTGCACGCCGCCCGCGCGAGCACCGAGACGAAGCCGACCGTCGTGGTGCTGCACGGCCCGCCGGGCTCGGGACGCAGCACGCTCGCCGTCCGGGCGGCGCACGAACTGCGGGACCAGTTCCGCGGCGCGTGCGTGGTGGACCTGCGCGGCGACAGCCACGACGAGCCGCCGCTGTCCACCCGGGACGCGCTGCTGCACCTGCTGAACCGGCTCGGCGCGCCGCGCGAGCAGCTCCTGTTCCGCGAGCGCTCCTCGCAGGACCAGCAGGTACGGCGGCTGAGCGAGCTGTACCACCAGCATCTGACCGGCCTCGCGGTCACCGTCGTGCTCGACGACGCCTCGGACGCCGAACAGGTGCGGACGCTGATCCCGGAGCGGTCGGACAGCCTGGTCCTGGTGACCGCCCGGGCCCCGCTCGACCTGCCCGGCGACCTCCCCGCCTGGGTGCACCAGCTCCCGCTGGAGGCCCTGGACGCGGCGGGCGCCGAGGAACTGCTGACGGCCGCCGCCCAGGACGCCTCCGCCCCGTACGACGGGGAGGCGGCCGACCGCATCCGCGAGCTGTGCGGCGGGCTGCCGCTGGCCCTGCGCCTCGCCGGTTCCGCGCTCGGCCCGCGCACGCACCGGCAGCTCGCCGCCGACCTTGGGGCGTACGGGCCCGTCGAGCCGGTCGAGCGGGCCCTGTGGCTGCGCTACACCGACCAGTCGGAGCCGGCCCGGCGGCTGCTGCGGCGCCTCGCGCTGGCCGGCCGGGCCTCGCTCGGCGCCGCCGCGGCGGCCTCGCTGCTGGCGACGGAGGAGCCGGACGCGACCCGCCATCTCACCGCGCTGGCCCGCGCGGGCCTGATCGACCACGTCCGCGGCAGCCGCTACCGCCTGCACGACGTCGTACGGAGTTTCGCCCAGGCCCGGCTGCTCGACGAGGAGGAACCGGCCGAGCGCACGGCGGCGCAGGAGCGGCTGATCGTGAACTACGCGGAGCTGGCCGACTCGGTGATCCGGCTGGTCGACGGCAAGACCTCGACCCGCGCGGACTCCGCGTTCCAGCACAGCGCGGTCGGCCCGCACGGCTTCACCTCGCTGGACGCGGCGCTGCGCTGGCTGGACGACGAGTCGAGCTTCATCACGGCGGCGCTCCGGCACGCGGAGGGCGTGAACCAGGCGGCCGTACTGAATCTGCTGGGCGCGCTGTGCGACTACTGCCTGCTGCGCGGCGACCTCTACCGGCTCGGCGAGATCAGCGAGCTGACGCAGGCCGTCGACCAGGGCCTCCTGGTCCGCTCGGTGCAGTGGCGCACCGGTATCGCGGCCCGCCAGCTCGGCGAGCTGGACAAGGCCCGTACGACGCTGTCCTCGGTCGTCGACCTGTACTTCGAGGCGCACCACGACGCGGGCGCGGCCCGCGCGCTCGGTTCCCTCGGGATCACCCTGCACCACCAGGGCAATCTGACCGAGGCGGCGGCCAAGCTCCAGGAGGCCCTGGACCTCCAGACCGCCCCCGAGCTGGCGGCGGACCGCGCCTGGAACATGCACGCGCTGGCCGCGGTGGAACGCGACCGGGCCCGGCTGTCCTCCGCCCTCGACCTGCTCACCCAGGCACTGGTCCTGCACCGCGAGGGCGAGTCCCTGCACGGCGAGGCGTGGACCCACTACCAGCTCGGCCAGCTCGGTCTGCGCATGGGCGACGTATCGCGCGCGGAGGCCGAGCTGCGGGCGGCCCTCGACCTGTACGGCCGTACCCGCGACAACCGCGGCGAGGCGTGGGCGCTGACCCAGCTCGCCCGCGCCCAGATGGTCGGCGGCCACCCGTCGTCGGCGGTCGACGGCCTGCGCCAGGCGGCCTCCCGCCACCGCGAGAACGAGGACGCGCGCGGCGAGGCGTGGACGGTGTACTACCTCGGTCAGGCCCTGGAGGAGACCGGCAACCTGGACCAGGCGGTACGGGAGCTGGAGCGGTCCCGCACGATGTTCTCCCGGATGCGCGACGTGTACGGGCTCGCCTGCGCCCGGCACCACTCGGCCCGGGTGACCCGCGACCAGCGGGCCGCCCAGACGGGGTCGCTGCGCAACTCCGGTTTCGCCCGGCAGCTCCTCGTCGACGCCCGCGCCGACTTCCAGCGGATCGGCGTGGCCCACGGCGAGGCGTGGACCTGCCTGGAGCTGGCCGTGGTGGACGCGGGCAACGCCCGTACCCAGCAGGCGCTGGCCCTGTGCGACGAGGCGGTCGGCCTCTTCACGTCCTACGGCGACCGCCGCGGCGAGGACTGGGCGCGCTTCCTGCGCTGCACCCTGCTGCCCTACGCCGCGCCCGGCGGCTCCGAGGTCGGCACGGCGGTGGCCCAGGAGGAGCTGGCCCAGCTGTCCCGCAACGCCCACCCGGCCCGCGACACCAAGCTGGACGACTACCTGGAGGCCTACGCCCTCCTCCTGGAACGCGGTGTCAACCTCGACTCCGGCTGGCAGGCCTGGCGCCTGGGCATGGTCCCGGACCGCCACGCCCGGGAGGTGATGGGGGTACCGGTGACGACGTCGCGGCGCTGACGCGCCCTGTAAGGGGCGCGGGAGCGCCCGGTAGGGGCGCGGGGAACTGCGCGACCAGCCACGACGGCGCCGCGGACGCTGGACAGCAGCCCGCGGCAGACGCTCGGCGCAGCCCTGCGCGGGCTGCGCCGCACGGGGGCGCGGCCCTACGCGGCTGCCGCGGCTGCCCCAGCTGCGAGGCCGCCGGCCACGCAGACCCCGGCCGGCCTGGGCCGGGAGAGACGGTCTCAGCCCTGCTTGGGCTCAGCCGCGCCGCCGGCCACCGGCTCCTTCTCCGGCACCTCATGGAAGTCGACCTTCCGCATGTGCCGGTTCATGGACTTCATCAGTCCCCACACGGCCAGGGCCATCACCGCGAAGACGATGAAGCCCAGCACACCAGGAGTGACCTTGTTCTCGTCGACCTCCTTGGCGAGGGGGACGAGGTGCGTCATTGCCAGACTTGCGCTTGCGCTCATGTCAAGCATTGTCGCGGATGCCCGCAAAGAGGTCGTCCTCGGGGAGGGAGGTGTCGACGAGCGACTTGGCGAGCTCGTACTCCTCCGTCGGCCAGACCTCCTTCTGGAGCTCCAGCGGGACCCGGAACCAGCCGCCGTCGGGGTCGATCTGCGTGGCGTGCGCGATCAGCGCCTTGTCCCGCACCTCGAAGAAGTCCGCGCACGGCACGTGCGTGGTGAGCGTGCGCTCCACGTGCCCGGACGACTCCCACCGCTTCAGCCAGTCCTCGTACGGCGAGTCCAGGCCCCGCTCCAGCATCGCGTTGTGCAGCGCCTCGGTGCGCGGCCGGTTGAAGCCCTGGTTGTAGTAGAGCTTCTGCGGCTGGAAGGCCGGCCCGTACTCCGGCTCCGGGTACTTCTCGGTGTCCGCGGCGCCCTCGAAGGCCACCATCGAGATCTTGTGGGTCATGATGTGGTCGGGGTGCGGATAGCCGCCGTTCTCGTCGTAGGTGGTGATCACCTGCGGCTGGAAGAGACGGATCTGCTTCACCAGCTCACCGGCCGCCTTGTCCACGTCCTCCAGGGCGAAGCAGCCCTCGGGAAGCGGCGGCAGCGGGTCGCCCTCGGGCAGTCCGGAGTCGACGAATCCGAGCCACCACTGCTTGATCCCGAGGATCTCGCGGGCCTCGTCCATCTCCTTCTTGCGTACCTCGTGAATGTGCTCCTCGATGTACTTGTCGCCCTGGAGCTTCGGGTTGAGGATGGAGCCGCGCTCCCCGCCCGTGCAGGTCACGACCAGCACGTCCACCCCCTCGGACACGTACTTCGCCATGGTGGCCGCGCCCTTGCTCGACTCGTCGTCGGGGTGGGCGTGAACGGCCATCAGTCGCAACTGATCAGTCAAGACTCAATCCTCAGTAAGTCGGCAAATCGGCGCCCGCGTGAACCGGCGTGATGGGCGGCTTCTATAGTGACGGAACCGGCGCGCGAATAATTCCGGGCGGGCCCCGTCAAGCCCCTCCCGAACTGCCGCCGCGGGCCGCGCGCGAGAGGACGATCATGAGTACGGCGAGCTCCAAGCTGTCCGAGAGCCGGTACGGCCGCTCCGCCGACGAGCGCGCCGACCGCAAGCTCAAGGCCGTCGGTGCCGTGCTGGCCGTGGGCCTGGCCCTGCTGGTCGGCTGGTTCGCGTACTACTACGTCGCCGGCAACGAGATCAGCGGCGAGGTCATCACCTTCAGCGCCTCGGAGGACTCCGTGTCCGTGCACCTGGAGGTGCGCAAGGACACGGACGCGAGCGGCTACTGCACGGTGCGCTCGCAGAGCGCCGACGGCCAGGAGGTCGGCCGCGCCGACTTCCGCTTCGCCCAGCACTCCTCCCGTATCGACAAGGTCGTCACACTGCGCACGACGGCACGCGGCTCCACGGCGGAACTGCTCGGCTGCCACGCCGACTGAGACGGTGCCCCGGCGCGCTGACACGGTGCCCCGGCGCGCTGTGACGGTTTCTTATCGGCCAGGACCGCTTCTGACCGCTCCGGACCGTTCGCTGCCGACACGGCCAAGCCCGGACACCCCATGTCCGACTCTGACCAGCAACGACGTAATTCTCGTCGCTTATGTCCTCCCCCTTGGCCCGCTGAATTGTTAGGCTCGTGGTTTCGCCCACCCGTGAAGGAACATTCTTCTGGGTAGGGCGATGCTTTGTATTCCCAGTACCTACGAGGAGCACCTGTGACCCAGACCAGCGAGAACGTCACCTGGCTGACCCAGGAGGCGTACAACAAGCTCAAGGACGAGCTTGAGTACCTGTCTGGTCCCGCGCGCACCGAGATCTCAGCCAAGATCGCGGCCGCGCGCGAGGAGGGCGACCTGCGCGAGAACGGCGGGTACCACGCGGCCAAGGAGGAGCAGGGCAAGCAGGAGCTCCGAGTGCGCCAGCTCACCCAGCTCCTGGAGAACGCCAAGGTCGGCGAGGCCCCCGCCGCGGACGGTGCGGTCGCCCCCGGCATGGTCGTGACCATCGCCTTCGACGGTGACGAGGACGACACCCTGACGTTCCTGCTCGCCTCCCGCGAGTACGCGAGCTCCGACATCGAGACGTACTCGCCGCAGTCCCCGCTGGGCTCCGGCGTGAACGGCAAGAAGGTCGGCTCGGACGCCCAGTACGAGCTGCCGAACGGCAAGCTGGCCTCGGTGAAGGTCCTCAAGGCCGAGCCCTACCAGGGCTGAGCCCGCCCGCCCCGCCCTTCGGCGGAGCCCCCGGCGCCCGCGTGGCACCGGGGGCTCCGTCATGCGCGGGCTCACACGCCCCAGACAACTCACACGGCTCACACGGCTCACACGGCTCACACGGCGGCCGAGCGGTACTTGCGCACCGACAGCGTGCGGAAGACCACGATGATCAGCACGGAGTAGATCAGCGAGGCCCACACCGGGTGCTGCATCGGCCAGGCGTCGGACTGCGACAGCCCCGGGTCACCGAAGAGCTTGCGGCACGCCTGCACGGTCGCGCTGAACGGGTTCCACTCGGCTATGTGCCGCAGCCAGGGGGTCATCTGGCTGGAGTCCACGAACGCGTTCGAGATGAACGTCACCGGGAACAGCCAGATCAGACCGCCCGAGGTCGCCGCCTCCGGCGTCCGCACCGACAGGCCGATCAGCGCGCCGATCCAGGTGAACGCGTACCCCGTGAGCAGCAGCAGACCGAAGCCGGCCAGGATCTTGGCGAAGTTGGTCGGCTCCGCGAAGCCGGGACGCCAGCCCACGAGGAGCGCGACTATGGCGAGGACGAGCAGCGTGAGGGCCGTCTGCACGAGATCCGCGACCGTGCGCCCGGTGAGCACCGCGCCGCGTGACATCGGCAGCGAGCGGAACCGGTCGATGAGCCCCTTGTGCATGTCGTCCGCGATACCGGCGCCCGCTCCCGCGGTGGCGAACGTGACGGTCTGCGCGAAGATGCCCGCCATCAGGAAGTTCTTGTAGACGTCCGGGTCGGTGCTGTCGCCGATCTTCATCGAGCCGCCGAAGACGTACGTGAAGAGGATCACGAACATCACCGGCTGGACCAGGCCGAACAGGACCATCTCGGGGATCCGCGTCATGCGGATCAGATTGCGCTGGGCGATGACCAGGGAGTCGCTCACGGTGCTCACTTGGACTGCTCCTTTCCGGCGCCGGCGGTGCGGCCCCTGCTGTGGGCGTCCTGCGGCGCCCCGTCGTCGTCGGCTCCGCCCGTCCCGCCGGTCTCCTCGGCCGCGTGGCCGGTGAGCGAGATGAAGACGTCGTCCAGCGTGGGCCGGCGAAGACCGATGTCGTCGATCTCCATGCCGCGGGCGTCCAGCTCCCGGATGACCTCGGCGAGCAGCTTGGCGCCGCCGGTCACCGGGACGGTGAGCTTGCGGGTGTGCTCCTCGACCGTGGTCTCGCCCTTGCCGAAGCCGCGCAGCACCTCGGCGGCGGCCGGGATGTGCTCGCGGTCGTGGACCACGAGCTCCACGCGCTCGCCGCCGGTCCGCGCCTTCAGCTCGTCGGAGGTGCCCCGGGCGATGACCCGGCCGTGGTCGACGACGCAGATGTGGTGCGCCAGATGGTCGGCCTCCTCCAGGTACTGCGTGGTGAGCAGAAGCGTCGTGCCGCCGGAGACGAGGTGCTTGATGACCTCCCAGAGCTGCTGGCGGTTGCGCGGGTCGAGGCCGGTCGTCGGCTCGTCCATGAACATCACCGGCGGCGAGACGACGAGCGCCGCCGCCAGGTCGAGGCGGCGGCGCATACCGCCCGAGTACGTCTTCGCGGTGCGGTCGGCGGCGTCGGCGAGGTGGAACTGCTCGAGCAGCTCCCCCGCGCGGGCCTTCGCGGCCTTCGCGCCCATCTGGTAGAGCCTGCCGACCATCTGGAGGTTCTCCCGGCCCGTCAGATACTCGTCGACCGCGGCGAACTGTCCGGACAGACCGACCGAGCGGCGCACCGCGTCGGGGTCCTTGAGCACGTCGATCCCGGCGACGACCGCCTTGCCCCGGTCGGGCCGCAGCAGGGTCGTCAGACACCGGACGGCGGTGGTCTTGCCCGCTCCGTTCGGCCCGAGCAGGCCGAGGACGGTGCCCTCCGGGACATCGAGATCGACGCCGTCCAGAGCCCTTACGTCGCCGAAGGTCTTCACCAGACCTTCGGCATAGATGGCGCCTGGCATGTGAGGTCTCCCAAGGGTGGTGGATTCCTGCTTACTTTTGGCGTTTTTTAACCAGTGGCAGAACTCGCCCTCACCCTGAAGGGTGGAGCCCCGAGGGCTTGCGACAGCGGTCCCCCGGCACTGTGGCGAGAGACACACAGTAACGCGATGAGACACACAGTAACGCGATGTATCGCGTCTCACAACGCAATTATCCGATCCGGTCCGAGGGGCCGCCCGTCGACAGCCCGTCCGGTTCCCGGCCTCGGTCGATGACCGGCCCCTGCCCTCAGTCGATGACCGTGTAACCCGCCTCGCGCAGCGCGCGGTTCACGTCGGCGCAGTGCTCGGGCCCCTTGGTCTCAAGATGCAGCTCCACCTCGACCTCGGTGAGCCCCAGCCGCGGATCGGTCCTGACGTGGCTCACGTCGAGGACGTTGGCGTCGGCCACCGACAGCACCCCGAGCAGCGTCGCCAGGGCGCCGGGCCGGTCGGTCAGCCGCAGCGTCACCGCCAGATAGCGGCCCGCCGCGGCCATGCCGTGGCGCAGGATGCGCTGCATCAGCAGCGGATCCACGTTGCCGCCGGAGAGCAGCGCCACGACCGGCCCCTCGAAGGCGTCCGGCGCGCTCAACAGCGCCGCGACAGGGCTCGCGCCCGCGGGCTCGACGACCAGCTTCGCCCGCTCCAGGCACAGCAGCAGCGCGCCGGAGAGGTGGTTCTCGGAGACCGTCACCACGTCGTCCACCAGTTCGCGGACCAGGCGAAACGGTACGTCACCGGGGCGGCCGACCTTGATCCCGTCGGCCATCGTCGCCGGGTTCGCCACCGCCGTGGGGCGCCCGGCCGCCAGCGAGGGCGGGTACGCCGCCGCGCCCGCCGCCTGCACCCCGACCACCCGCACGTCCGGGCGCAGCGCCTTCACGGCGACCGCGATGCCCGCGGCGAGGCCGCCCCCGCCGACCCCGACGACGATCGTGCGCACCTCGGGGCACTGCTCCAGGATCTCCAGGCCGACCGTGCCCTGCCCGGCGATGATGTCGGGGTGGTCGAAGGGGTGGATGAACACCGCGCCCGTCCGCTCCGCGTACTCCTGCGCGGCGGCCAGCGTCTCGTCGACCACCTGTCCGTGCAGCCGCACCTCGGCGCCGTAGTCCCGGGTGGCCGCGACCTTGGGCAGCGGCGCGCCGGACGGCATGAACACCGTCGAACGCACGCCGAGCAGGGACGATGCCAGCGCGACGCCCTGCGCGTGGTTGCCGGCGCTGGCCGCCACGACACCCGCGGCCCGCTCCTCCGGCAGCAGCCCCGCGATCCGCACGTACGCGCCGCGCAGCTTGAACGAACCCGTCCGCTGGAGGTTCTCGCACTTCAGCAGCACCGGCGCGCCGACGAGCTGGGACAGGTGCCTGCTGCCCTCCATGGCGGTCACCCGCGACACGCCCGCGAGCATCTTCTGGGCGCCGAGTACGTCGTCCAGGGTCACCGTCTGCAAGGAGTCGGGCGTGCTGTAGCTCATGACCACCAGTCTCCCAGCTCCCCGTGTGTCACTCCTGGCGTGACCACGGGACGAGACTGGTTTGCGCAGCGCCGGTACGGCCCGCCTCCCGGCCGCGTACCCTGTCCCCCAACCCAGGACCCCACGCATGAATTGAGCCCCCGGCCATGCCCACAACACCAGAAATGTCGATGGACATGACGACCGTCGGTGACCCCGGTCTCCTCGACACGCTTCAGCACGAGGTGGCGGTGTTCGCCCGTCGTGCCGAACAGACCCGGCTGGGCGGAGTGGGGCAGGTGCGCAACTCCATGGACCGCGCCGCCTACCTGCTGCTCAACCGCCTCGACAAGGAAGGTCCCATGGGCGTCAAGGCACTCGCCGCCAGCATGGGGATCGACTCCTCCACCGTCACCCGGCAGGTGGCCCCGCTCGTCGACACGGGGCTGGTCAAGCGCACCTCGCACCCCGAGGACGGCCGCGCCGTGGTCCTCCAGCTCTCCCCGCGCGGGCTGTCGCGCCTCGACGAAGTGCGCTCCTCACGGCGTCAGTTGATGGCCGAGCTGACACACGACTGGGCGCCGGAGGAGCGCGAGGTGTTCTGCACGCTCCTCACGCGCTTCAACACCGCGCTCTCCGCCCGCCAGGCCACCCAGGGCGTACCGGGGGCCCCGGGCGCGGACCCGCAGCCCGGTTCCTAGGCCGCGTCCGCACACCCGTACGGGCCCGCCCGCGAGGCCGGTTCCCGTCGCCCGGACGGGCCCGCAGCAGGGGTATCCGGACCGGTGGCGTCCGTTCCGCCGTCCGTTCCCGGCCCCACGCGCGCGTGCCGCCCGCCGCACTCTTGACCGGAAGGCGTGCCCTGGCCTCATATGAGATCGGGAGCGGATCGCAGGTCCCACAGGCCCCTTCTCGGATCCCTCCGGGCCGGCGGGGCCGCCTTCAGGCGGGAGGCGTGGTGCGAGAACGGCGCGCGGTGCAGGACGCACGCCGGGCCCGGGAGTTCGAGGCGTTCGTCGCGGGCGCGGCAGGCCGGCTGCTGCATGCCGCCACGCTGCTCACGGCGGAACCCCCCGACGCCAACCCGCGCGCGCGGCGGCTGCTCACCCAGGCCCTCGCCCACACGTACGCCTCCTGGGACCGGCTGCGCGGCGAGGACCCGTACGACCGGGCCCGGTGCCAGGTGGCCGTCCGCTTCGCGCGCGGGGCCTGGCACCAGTACGGCAGACCCGGCCGGACCCGGCCGGACACCGGCACCGTGCTGGCCCGCCTGAGCGCCCACGAACGGCTGGTGCTCGTCCTCAGGCTGTACGAGGGCGTCGCCGAGGAGCAGACGGCGGCGCTGCTCGGCCTGTCCACCGAACGGGTACGGGCGATCTGCGCCCGCGCGATGGCGACGCTGCTGCATCCGCCGCGCGGACCGGCACCCGCTCTTGCGGAGGTGGCACCCTCGTGAACCGGACCGAACGCGAGGCGACGGTACGGCGGATGCTGGAGCAGTCGCCGCCGAAAGTACCGGCCGACCTGTACCCCGACGTCGTACGCCGGGGCGGACGCATGCTGCGCCGGCGGACGGCGGCCCGCCGGCTGCTGTGGCTGCTGCTGCTCGCGGCGGCGGTCGCCTTCGTCGTCTGGGCGACGACGGCCCGCCCGTGGGTGGAGCCGCCGTCGGACACGACCCCACCCCTCACCGGCTGGTGAACCCTTTCGCCGCTCAGTACTCCAGGGCCTGCTGAAGGTCCTGGAGGACGTCGTCGACGTTCTCGATGCCCACGGAGAGGCGTACGAGGTCGGCGGGGACCTCCAGGGCGGAACCGGCCGCGGAGGCGTGCGTCATCCGTCCCGGGTGCTCGATGAGGGACTCGACGCCGCCCAGGGACTCGCCGAGGGTGAAGATCTTCGCGCGGTTGCAGACCTCGACGGCCGCCTCCTCGCCGCCCTCGACCCGGAAGGAGACCATGCCGCCGAACGCCTTCATCTGCTTGGCGGCGGTCTCGTGACCGGGGTGCTCAGGGAGACCCGGGTAGAGAACGCTCGTCACGCGCGCGTGCCGGGTGAGCATGTCGGCGACCTTGGTGGCGTTCTCGCTGTGCCGGTCCATGCGCACCGACAGCGTCTTGGTGCCGCGCAGCACCAGCCAGGAGTCGAAGGGACCGGCGACCGCACCCATCGCGTTCTGGTGGTACGCCAGCTCCTCGCCCAGCTCCTGGTCGCCGGTCACGAGCGCGCCGCCCACGACGTCCGAGTGACCGCCCATGTACTTGGTCAGCGAGTGCACGACGACGTCCGCGCCGAGCGCCAGCGGCTGCTGGAGGTAGGGGGTCGCGAAGGTGTTGTCCACCACCAGGCGCGCGCCCGCCTCGCGCGCCACCTGCGCCACGGCGGCGATGTCGGTGATGCCGAGCAGCGGGTTGGACGGCGTCTCCACCCAGATGACCTTGGTCCGCGGGGTGAGCGCGGCCCGTACGGCGGCGGGATCGCTGGTGTCGGCGACCGACCACTCCACGCCCCACCGCGAGACGACCTTCGCGAAGAGGCGGAACGTACCGCCATAGGCGTCGTTGGGAATGACCACGTGGTCGCCGGGCGCGAGCAGCGTACGCAACAGGCAGTCCTCGGCGGCCAGTCCGGACGCGAACGCGAGCCCGCGGCGACCGCCCTCCAGGGCGGCGAGGTTCTCTTCCAGGGCGGTCCTGGTCGGGTTGGCGCTGCGGCTGTACTCGTAGCCACCGCGCAGTCCGCCGACGCCGTCCTGCTTGTAGGTCGAGACCTGGTAGATCGGCGGGACGACCGCGCCCGTCAGGGGGTCGGCGGTGTTGCCCGCGTGGATCGCCAAGGTCTCGAAGTGCTGACTGATGTGCCTGTCGCTCATGGGGCCGAGCGTAGTGCGCCCCGGGGGCCGGTGCGGGTCGCGTCGTCAGGGTCGTCCGGCGGACGCCCCCGCCCGCCGTGCGGGCCGCCTCCGCCGGGCCCGGGGCGGGCCGGGCCGACCGGTGGACCGGGACCGGCCGGACAACCCGGCGGACCGGGGCCGACCGGTGAGCCGGGGCCAGCCGGACAACCCGGCGGACCGGGGCCGACCGGTGAGCCGGGGCCAACCGGACAACCCGGCGGACCGGGGCCGACCGGTGAGCCGGGGCCAACCGGACAACCCGGCGGACCGGGGCCGACCGGTGAGCCGGGGCCAGCCGGACAACCCGGCGGACCGGGGCCGACCGGTGAGCCGGGGCCAGCCGGACAACCCGGCGGACCCGGGCCGACCGGTGAGCCGGGGCCAGCCGGACAACCCGGCGGACCGGGGCCGACCGGTGAGCCGGGGCCAGCCGGACAACCCGGCGGACCGGGGCCGGTCGGTGAGCCGGGGCCAGCCGGACAACCCGGCGGACCGGGGCCGGTCGGTGAGCCGGGGCCGGTCGGGTTGGCCAATTGTCGGACCCGTCTGGTTCGCTTGTGTCATGGAGATTCTCTGGGTCCTGATCGCGCTGCTCATGCTGGGGGCGGTCCTCTGGCCGTTCATGCTGCGCAGGCGGGCGGGCATTCAGCCGGCCCTGCCCGGTGATCCGGACGCCGCCGACCCGGCGGACTACGGCTTCGTACGGCAGGAGGAGCTGGACATCCGGATGCCGGGCCCGGACTCCGACCTGCTCGACGTCCTGGACGTGGTGCAGCGCACGCAGGACCACCGGGCGGCCTCGCAGCTCCTGGCGGGCACGGAGGCGGCGGGCGAGACCCGCTGGCAGCGGGTGCAGGCGTTCGCGGGCGCCGCCTCGCTGGAGCTCGCGCAGCGCCCCGGCGGGGTCAGCGAGTCGCCCGGCGGACAGTGGCTGCGGGTCTGGCGGGCCGAGGCGCCCAAGGACGCGGGCGGCGCGGCGGTGCACGCGGAGTTCCTGGTGCAGCAGGCGTGGCGCACGTCGACGCCGGGCACGGACGAGTTCCGGATCATCATGGAGGAGGCGAAGGCGGCGTGCGGGGAGGCGGCGCTGCTGGCCCCCGGTGACCCGATCCCGTACATCGTCGAGCTGTCGGTGGCGCGCGGACTGGCGTACCCCCAGCCGGAGTTCGAGCAGCTCTGGCTGAAGATCCTGGACCGCGCGCCGGCCCACATGGGGGCGCATCTGGCGGCGCTGCACTACTGGTGCGAGAAGTGGCACGGCTCGCGCGAGCTCGCCTACTCCTTCGCGGAGGCGGCGGCGGCCCGCGCCCCGCAGGGCTCCCTCCTGGCCGCGATGCCCCTCTTCGCGGTCTTCGAGCACCTGCCCGAGGTCAACCTGGTCAGCGGCTTCTACCAGAGCGAGGTCGTGACGAAGGCGGTGCACGGCGCGCTCTACGCGGCGCACGCCGCCCGCCCCGACGACCCGATGCTGGCCCACGTCCGCCACCTGCTGCTCTTCTTCCTGGTCCGCGGCGAACGCTGGGGCGAGGCGATGGACCAGGTCCTCCACATCGACGGCCACGTGGGCGCCCTCCCCTGGACCCTGACCTCCGACCCGGCCGCGGACTACGCGGTGTACCGGGCACTTGCGGTGGCGGGGTACGAGGCGAACGGGGGGAGCCCGGCTACGTTGCGGCACTGAGGCGGGGCGGGGGCGCACCCACTCCGGCCGGAAACGACCCACGAGCCGGTGGGCTCCCGGAGCCGGGGACGACCCACGAGCCGGTCGGCTCCCGGAGCCGGGGACGACCCACGAGCCGGTCGGCTCCCGGAGCCGGGACCGGGACCGCCCGATACGGCGCCCGGCGGTCCCCCGGTGGCCCGGAATGCCCACCCCCTCCCGGGCGTTGAACAGCGCGGATACCACCCCACTCCTTGACCGACCAGTGGAGGCCGCATGTTCCTGTACAGCCGCACGCCCCAGTTGCCCACCCCCGAGCAGGCGCTGCGCGGCCGCCCCGAGCCGATCTTCACGGTCCCCGACCAGCACGCGGTCCTCGGCACCTCGCTCACCGGCCCCTACCCGGAGGGCCTGGAGACCGCCGACTTCGGTATGGGCTGTTTCTGGGGCGCGGAGCGAAAGTTCTGGCAGCTCCCGACGGGCGTGCACACGACCCTGGTCGGCTACCAGGGCGGCTTCACCGAGCACCCCACGTACGAGGAGGTCTGCTCGGGCCTGACCGGCCACACGGAGGCGGTCCGCGTGGTCTACGACCCGGACCTGATCTCGTACGAGCGCCTGCTCCAGGTCTTCTGGGAGTCCCACAACCCGACGCAGGGCTTCCGCCAGGGCAACGACGTGGGCACGCAGTACCGCTCGGCGATCTACACCCACACCCCGGCCCAGGCAGCCACGGCGGCCGCGTCCCGCGAGGCGTACCAGAAGGTCCTCACGGCCGCGGGCCACGGCGAGATCACCACGGAACTCCTCCCGGCGGAAGGCCGCCCCTTCTACTTGGCCGAGCCCTACCACCAGCAGTACCTGGACAAGAACCCGGCGGGGTACTGCGGGATCGGGGGAACGGGGGTTTCCTGTCCGGTCGGCGTGGCGCCGGCCGCGGGCTGACACTCCCGCATGGGCTTCGGTACGGACGCACGCCGAGTGCGTGACGAGCGGCTTCCGCTCCTGCGACGGCATGCCGCGCTGCGGTGTGCCGTCGGGCGGTACTGCCCGCTCGGCTTCAACGCGACGTGGGCCTACCTGACCGCGACCGCGGGCCCCGCGCCCGACCTGCGCAGGGACCCGGCGGCCCTGCTGCGCGCGCTGGACATGCTGGAGGAGAGCCGAGCGGTCCACCTCACGGAGGTGGCGGAGTTCGCCGCCCGCCGACACCTGGAGAAGGCAGCCGGCCGACGATCTCCACACCCTTCCGACACGGCCGCGCTACGAGGCCCCCGCTGGCCGAGCACCTCACCCCCGTCCCGCCTGGGACTGATCGCCGCCGTCGCGAACGGCCATGCGGCCTTCCGGCAGTTCCCGTACCCCGACGAAACGCTCTCCTCAGACACCCGAGTACGCCAACTCGCGGATCTGCACGCCTGGTTGGACGCCTCCGCCTCGGCGTACCTCGAAGCTCTCGGCCGCCCCGCCTCCGCGGCAGTAGCGGAACTGACCGCCACCATCGACGCCATCGACGACCTCACCGCACCGGGCTACGCCCCCTTGAACGGCTGTCTGCTCCCGTGGCTGCGCTTCGCGAACCTGCTCGCCTATGCCGTGGCGGCCTCAGCGGCGAAGTGACGCACCCGCCCTGTGACCGGGCACGGCAAGGGCCGAGGCCCTCGGATCCTCGCGAACGCCCTGGACGTGGCCGCCGGCCCCGGCTGGAACGCCGACGCTGGCTTCGACATCCGGCTGCAGGACGTTCCGCTCACCAATCGCCGCCCGGACGTCGTCGTCTACCGCGCGGACACGATCGACGTCACGCCGACCCGGCCCGAACACGTACTGCTGGTGGTCGACGTGGTGTCGCCGGGCTCGGAGACCACCGACCGCATCGTGAAGGTCGACCAGTACACCAAAGCAGGCACCGGCTTCTACTGGCGCATCGAGCAGGCCGCCACGGGTGTCCCCCTCGTCTACACGTATGTCCTCGACCCCGCGACGAAGACCTACGGTCATCTCCGTAGGACAGTCCGGCGTGGGGGCAACCTGTTGATCTGAACGGAGGGCAGGCCCTCACACCGGCCGCGCTGACACGTGAGCACGCCGGCCTACGCAGCAGCCAGCTCGCACCACACGACCTTGCCCCGGCTGCCGTCTCCTGCCAGCGGCTGCCAGCCCCACACGTCGGCGCACGCCCGGACGAGCGCCAGCCCTCGCCCTTCCTCCGCGTCGACGACCTGCTCCAGCGGCACAGGCGACTCCGGCGGCTCGGGGTCGGTGTCCCACACCCCGAGCCGGAGCACACCAGCAGACCAACGCACACGCAGCGCGACCGAACCCTTGGTGTGGCGTACGGCATTGGACACCAGCTCGGTCGCGAGAAGTTCGGCGACGTCGACCAGACGAATCAGGTCGTGCATGGTGAGGATGAGGCGAAGGGTGCGGCGGCTGATGGTGACAGCACGCAGGTCACTGGGGATGTAGAGACAATATTCCCAGGGCTCGTTCACGTTTTCGGGCATGTCTCAGCTCCATCTGGGTGGGGTGAGGGGAGATTGCAGGCAGCCGGTGGGGCTGCCGCGACAGTCACGGCAGGGCGGAGCTACGCGCTCTCACTGCGCCCGCCATGTGTCACTGACGGTAGACCTTTATTTACATACCGAGCAACCCGATCGCCTAACCTGTCCCCGAATGAGCTGCGGTCACAGGCGCGTTGAACCGAGGAGCAGTTGATGGGCTTGAGGCGCGAACCAACGGCACGCCAAGTGCGCTTGGCCGCCGAACTACGCAGGCTTCGCGATGCTGCGGGCCTCAAGGCCCGCGAAGCGGCGGAACTGCTCGACGTGAGCTCCGTCCAGATCAGCCAGATCGAGTCCGGCCTTTCGGGCGTGAGCGAGGAGCGGCTGCGTCGACTCGCGGCCCACTACATGTGCACGGACGAGGAGTTGATCTCAGCCCTTGCAGCCATGGCGAGGGATCGGACACGCGGCTGGTGGGAGGAGTACCGCTGGCTGCTGCCCAAGGCGTTTCTGGACCTGGCCGAGCTGGAGTACAACGCGACTTTCCTGAGAGAGGTCCAATTCCTCTACATCCCCGGCCCCCTTCAGACGGAGGAGTACGCTCGCGCCGTCTTCTCCTGCCGCGTCCCCGAGCTTCCTTCCGCAGACGTCGAGTTGCGCGTACGTCATCGGATGCAACGCAGGACGGCCCTCGAAGGGACTCCGTACGAGGCAGTGGTCCATGAGGCGGCGCTGCGCATCATGGTCAGCGACCGCACCGCGTCACGAGCGCAGCTCTCCCACCTCCTGAATCTCTCGGAAGCGGAGTGCCTCACCGTGCGTGTCATTCCCTTCGACCTGGAAGGGTTCGCCGGTGCCACGAGCGCCATGACGTATGCGGGAGGCGCTGTGCCGAGGCTGGACACCGTCGTACGCGACGGCCCTCATGGTGCGGCCTTCATCGATTCCGCAGCCCAGCTCGACGCGTTTCGAACCCTCTTTCATAAAGTGGAGGCCGTGTCGCTCCCTCCCGAGCGGTCACGCGAATTCATCCACCGGCTGGCGAAGGAGCTGTGAGGCACCACATGGTCACCCCCGACATATGGCGGAAGTCGTCCTACTCCGGACCCGGCGACGGCGACTCATGCGTGGAGATAGCCAACCGCCGCACGCACATAGCTGTCCGCGACTCCAAGGACCCGGCCGTCGGCCTCCTCGCCCTCCCGCCCGGATCCTTCGCTTACTTCATCGAAGCTCTGAAGGATGGCTCCGCTCACAGGAACTTCGCCCGGTTGCGCGGCTGAGGAGCCTTGGACAGCGGCGCGGGCCACCATGTTCACCTGGTGACGGCAGGTATGGGCCTGCAAAATCGATGGCCCGCCGCGGTCCGCCGGCCGCACTCTGTACGCCATGGAAGAACCGTCGTACCCCATGGAAGAACCGTCGCGCAGAATCCGCGCGTTGCACACCGCGTCCACGGTCACCGTCTACCAGGCGTACCGGCCGGAGATCGGCCTGCCCGCTGTCCGTGAAGGGCGGTTTCCCGCCGGGTGGAAGCGGGACCGGATGACGTGGATCAAGCCGTCGTTCCTGTGGATGATGTACCGCTGCGGCTGGGGCACCAAGGAAGGGCAGGAGACCGTCCTCGCCGTCGAGATCAGGCGTGACGGCTTCGAGTGGGCGCTGCGGCACGCGTGCCTGTCGAGCTACGTCCGCGGGGTGCATCCCGACCGGGTCACCTGGCAGCGCGAGTTGAAGCGCGCGCCCGCCCGCGTGCAGTGGGACCCCGAGCGGGACCTGCATCTGCGACCACTGCCCCATCGCTCGCTCCAGCTCGGGCTCTCGGGCGAGGCCGTGCGGCGGTACGCGGACGAGTGGACGGTGGCCATCCGCGACGTGACGCCGCTCGCCCGCGAGATCCGGGCCCTCGTCCGCGGCGGTGACGTGGACACCGCCCGCCGGCTGCTGCCCCAGGAACGCCCGTACCGGATCGCGGAGGACGTGCTCT
Source organism: Streptomyces sp. NPDC059785 (assembly GCF_042732375.1). NCBI lineage: Bacteria > Bacillati > Actinomycetota > Actinomycetes > Kitasatosporales > Streptomycetaceae > Streptomyces > Streptomyces sp. NPDC059785. Next base: position 14,123 of record NZ_JBHWHV010000012.1, on the reverse strand, counting down.
CCCACCTACAGGGGTGATCGACCGACTCGCCCCAACAGTCGGCAGCGAGGGCGGACGAATGGTGAGCGCTGCCTATCGGTCCGCTCGGCCAAGCAGACGTATCGCTTCTCCCTCACTCGTTCGAGCGGAGGCCGGGCGCCAGCGCCGGTTAGGCTGACACTCGGGACCAGAATCGCGCCCATGGGAGTAGCTATGACCACCTCCGCCTCTGGGCAACCGCTCATCCCCCAGCCCCCTGCCACGGTTGCCGCGCTTCGGCAGGCCGTCGGACAGATTGCGCCTGCCGCACTGCCGGCTTTCACACGGGAACTGGACCAGGCTGCCGACCAATCCCGGCAGGGCTCGGATCTGTCACCGCTCCAGCGGTTCGTCGCCCAGTGGGCCGTGTACGTATACGTTCAGCGCCAGCCGGACCTGGCGGCGGACTTCCGACGCTGGGAGGACACGGCCGAGTCCGGCGACGCCGCCCAGGCGCGACAGGCCGCCTCTGAGATCGGACGAATCCTGGACGAGGCCCACGAAGCCATCGGTCTCACGACCCGGTGAGCGCAAACTGGCGCTGGGAGTACGACCCCGACCGCGACCATGTGGTGGGTGGAATCCCTGTTCATGTCGTCGCGGAAGTGGAACGCCTGGCCGGCCAACTCGTCGATCTTGCGAGTACAGGCATCGACGTCAGCGACATAGGCAACGGTCCCCGCCCAGGTGGTCTGCGTCGTATGGATGCTGCCGGGGGATGGTTCTACTTCCTGATGGCACCGCGCGATCCGTTGATCATTGTCGTGCGCATCGTGCCCCCGTTCGACGCACTGTAGGCGGGATCGGCTCGCCGTCTCGCCGGACTCGTCGTCCGGCCCATCCCCCAGAGCCGGGCAGCGACAGCAACGCCCTTCACTTCCACCCTCGTTGAAGTTCGACCGGCTTCTGACGGATAGAGACCGGAACCATCCCATCCGCCGTACTTGGCTGCCTACGATCGCCCGCATGCTGCTCAGACGGAAGTCAAGCGTGTTGCGTGTGTTCGCCGTGCTTGCTGTCGCCCTGGCGGGGCTGCTGCAAGGCGGCGCGGTCATGGCCTCGGCCGCCGACGACGGGACCACGCCCCAGAAGCCCGTGCTGTTCTACAACCACTCCTACGCCGTGCTCGACCGGGAGACCGCCGATGCCATCGAGCACTCCGAGTATCTGAAGGACTTCGCCAACTTCCAGGTGCGTACGACCACCGGGACCGGCGGGCAGGTCTGGACCGGTCGCTATCTGATGGGGCGTGAGACCTATCTCGAGCTCTTCGGAGTCGGTGATTTGGCAGGCCCCGACGGCGAGTTCGGTGCCGCCGGGCTCGGGCTCTCCGTCGAGCGCGCCGGTGACCTCGCCACCGTCACCGAGCGGCTGCCCGCCGAAGGTGTCGCCGATCCGATCGAGTTCGCGCAGACCCGTGACTTCGGCGACGGCGTCCCGGTGCCCTGGTTCGACGCGGTCCTGACCGCCGCGACGTACGACGCGTTCGGCGCCTGGGCGATGGAGTACCGGCCCGAGTACTTCGCCGATCCCCGTAGCAACACCGAGCCTGCCTCCGGGCCCGGTGACGTCGGCCGCGAGCGGTACCTGTCCGACGACTACCGCGAGCATCTGATGCGGGACGTGGTCTCGGTCCGGATCGGGGTGACCGCGAGCGACCTCGCCGACACCGTGCCGCTGCTCAAGGCCGGCGGGCTCGCCGTCCGGGACACCGCGGACGGCGGTGTCGTCGCGTACGACGGGGCCACGACCATTCGCTTCGACGCCGTTCCCCGCGAGCGGGCCGGGCTGCGGCAGATCCAGTTCTCCCTCAACCAGTCCGTCAAGGAGCGGCACGTGGAGGACATCGGGCGCTCCGACCTCGTCGTCGGGCCCGGTGCTCGCGCGGTGTGGACCTTCGACGGACCGGAGTGATCCGCACGGCCCCCGGTCAGTCGGTCCCGCTTCCGTACGGCCTCGTCAGGATCTCCAGGTTGTGGCCGTTCGGGTCCTCGAAGTACGTGCCCCGGCCGCCGTCGTTGCGGTTGATCTCGTCGGGGCGGGTGTGGTGCGGGTCCGCCCAGTAGGCCAGGCCCGCCTCGCGGATACGGGCGAAGATCGCGTCGAAGTCGTCCTCCGAGACCAGGAAGGCGTAGTGCTGTGCGGGGATGGGTCCTGACGCGTCCGCGAAGTCCAGCGTGACTCCGTTCGGGATCGGGACCGGCATGAACGGACCGTACTGGGGGGCGACCTCCAGGCCCAGGATGTCGGCCAGGAACTGTGCCGAAAGCTTTTTGTCGCGGGCGGCGACGATCGTGTGGTTCAGCTCGACGGCCATCGTGCGGACCTCCCATGCCGTTATGGTTACGGATCCACGCTAAGCACCGCGCCCGGCCCGCACCATCGGTCCGAGGGACCAACGGGCCGTCCGTCCCAGGGACCAGCAGAACGTGCCCCGGAGTCCTACGACTCCGGGGCACGCCCCACTCGGCAGCGGGTACCTCAGATCGTCGCCACGTCGATCACGAAGCGGTAGCGCACGTCGCTGTTCAGCACCCGCTCGTACGCGTCGTTGATCGCGGAGGCGCTGATCAGCTCGATCTCGGCGCCGAAGCCGTGCTCCGCGCAGAAGTCCAGCATCTCCTGGGTCTCCTGGATGCCGCCGATGCCGGAGCCCGCGAGGGTCTTGCGGCCGCCGATGACCGAGAAGAGGTTCAGCGCGACGGGCTCCTCGGGGGCGCCGACATTCACGAAGGCGCCGTCCGAGCGGAGCAGCGACAGGTACTGGTCCAGGTCCAGCGGGGCCGAGACCGTGGAGAGGATCAGGTCCAGGGAGCCGCGCAGCTCCTCGAAGGTCTTCGGGTCGCTGGTGGCGTAGTAGTGGTCCGCGCCCAGCTTGAGGCCGTCGTCCTTCTTGCGCAGCGACTGAGAGAGGACGGTGACCTCGGCGCCGAGGGCGTGCGCGATCTTGACGCCCATGTGGCCGAGGCCGCCCATGCCGAGGATCGCGACCTTCTTGCCGGGGCCCGCGTTCCAGTGCCGCAGCGGGGAGTACGTGGTGATGCCCGCGCAGAGCAGCGGCGCGGCGACGTCGAGGGAGAGGCCGTCGGGGATGCGGACGGTGTAGTTCTCGTCGACGACGATGTGCGTGGAGTAGCCGCCGTAGGTGGGCTCGCCGTTCTTGTCGAGGGCGTTGTAGGTGCCGGTGTTGCCCTTGACGCAGTACTGCTCCAGGCCCGCCTTGCAGTTGTCGCACTCGCGGCAGGAGTCGACCATGCAGCCGACGCCCACGCGGTCCCCGACGGCGAACCTGGTGACACCGGAGCCGACCTCGGTGACGATGCCGGCGATCTCGTGTCCCGGCACCATCGGGAAGATCGCCTCGCCCCAGCCCTCGCGGGCCTGGTGGATGTCCGAGTGGCAGATTCCGGCGAACTTGATCTCGATCAGGACGTCGTGCTCGCCGACCGGGCGGCGCTCGATCGTGGTCCGCTCCAGCGGAGCCTTGGCGGCGGGGGCGGCGTACGCGGCGACTGTGGTCATGCCGGGGTATCTCCTAAGGAGGGGGTCCTGCGCCGGGCCGGTCCGGCCCGGTACGTCCTCCAGCGTGCCGGGCCGGGCGGCATCCGCCCAGATCACGGTGCAACGTACGTCCGGTGGTCCTACCACTGGCGGGGTCAGGCTCAGGGGCGTACGACCAGGAATACTGGATGTATGGACGCACAGCCGACACCGGGGCCCGCAGGCGAGGACACATCCGCCCCGGACCGGACCGCTGACGGTCGCGGTACGGCCGCCGACCGGACCGCTGACGGTCGTCCGGCCACCCATCGGGCCGCTGACGGCCCTCCCGCCGCCGACCGGACCGCCGGCAGCCGCACCGCCGCCGGGCGGCCGCTGGACCGCCGCGCCGAGCTCAGCGAGTTCCTGCGCAGCCGGCGGGCCCGGCTGAAGCCGGAGGACGTGGGGCTGCCCGAGTTCGGGCGGCACCGCAGGGTGCCGGGGCTGCGCCGCGAGGAGCTGGCGCAGCTCGCCGGGGTCTCGGTGGCGTACTACACGCGCCTGGAGCAGGGCAACGGACGCAATGTGTCGGCGGAGGTGCTCGACGCGATCGCGCGCGCCCTGCGGCTGACCGGTGCCGAGCACGCGCACCTCACCCACCTGGCCAAGCCCAAGCAGCACCGGAAGAAGCAGACGGCGCGTCCGCAGCAGGTGCGGACCGCGCTGCGGCAGCTGCTCGACACGATGGAGGGCACCCCCGCCTACATCACGGGCCGGCGGTCGGACGTGCTCGCCTGGAACCGGATGTGCGCGGCCCTCTTCGGCGACTGGGGCGAGCTGCCCGCGCAGGAGCGGAACTGGGCCCGGCTGATCTTCCTGCGGCCCGAATACCGTGACTTGTTCCTGGACTGGGAGCAGAAGGCGTCCGACATCGTCAGCTATCTGCGCATGGACGCGGGCTGCCACCCGGACGATCCCCGGCTGTCGGCCCTGGTCGGCGAGGTGTCCGTGAAGAGCCAGGAGTTCCGGCGGCTGTGGGCGACGCACGACGTCAAGGAGAAGACCCACGGCGTCAAGCGGTTCCGGCATCCGCTGGTCGGCGAGCTGACGCTGCGCTTCGAGACGTTCGCGCTGCCGGACGACACCGAGCAGTCGCTGGTCGTCTACCACGCCGAGCCGGGTACGGCCTCCGCGGAGGCGCTGCGGCTGCTGGCGAGCTGGGGCGCGGACGCGACCCGGGCGGGTTCGGCGGCCGACCGGACCTAGGACGGACCAGGAGCGGACCAGAAGCAGACCAGGAGCGGACGAGGAGCGGCCCGTGGGAAGCGCTGCTTCCCGCGGGCCGCCCCACGTTCCGGCTCAGCGCCGGAACGTCCGCGTCACTTCCCGTAGTACGCGTTGTAGATCGAGATCGTCGACTTGTTGCCCTTCTTGTCGGCGATCTTGGCGTGGAACGAGATGGCCTTGCCCTTCGCCGGGTTCTTGACGGTGACCTTGCCGCTCTTGACGGTCAGCTTGGTCCACGTCTGGCCGTAGTCGTACGACACGTACACCGCGAGGGACTTGAGGTTCTTGCCCGCGGCCGCGCCCTGGACGGTGACCGGGACGGAGACCTTCTTGCCGGCCGCGACCCGGTTGTCCAGGCCGGTGGCCGCGTTGAAGCGGACCGTGGAGACGGGCAGCGTCGCGCTGGTGGCCTTCTTGGAGCGGAAGGTCCAGCTCGCGTCGATGCGGGTGGAGGCCGCGGCGATCTTGACGCTGCGCTTGACCGACGTCGTCAGCTTGTACTCGGCGTCGCCGGACGGGACGGTGAACGCCTTCTCGCCGAAGAGCGGGTCGTCGTTCGTGCCGACCTTGGTGCCGTTGCGGTAGAGCGTCGTGGCGACCGAGCTGAACGTCGAGGAGCCGGCGTGGGTCTTGCCGTCGGCGAACAGCGGCAGCGAGCCGTAGATCTTGTTGCCCTCGCGGAAGACACCGTAGGAGCCGCCGATCCGGGGCCCGAAGACGGCCGTGTTGAACGTCTTCTCGTAGCTGTTGCCCGCCTTGAAGGTCTGCGCGGCGCCGAGCGTGTAGTACGCCTCGCTGATCGGCCAGCCGTCGGCGTCGGTGCCGCCGGACTGCTCGAAGTCCAGGCCCCACTTGACGCCGCCGTCGGTGGACAGGTGCAGCGTCCGGGTGCCGGGGAGCTTCTGCGGGACGGCGATGGAGGAGCCGCCGAGGCTGGTGGGCTGCATGCCGAACGCGGAGACGGAGCCCTGCTTGCCGCTCGCGCCGCCGCCGAGACCGACCTTCACCTTGGCCAGCTCGCTCGCCTTGTAGTGCTTGGTGTAGCCGGTGGCGAGCTGCTTGACCTTGGCAGCCGAGGTGACGTCGTACTCCTCGGTGTCACCCGCGGTCCAGTGCCCGTCCCACTGCTGGGTGACCGAACCGTCGGTGATCTGCGGGCCGAGGTGGGCGGTGCGGAAGCCCGCGTACGAGTCGAGCCACCAGCCGAACGACCAGGAGCCGTCGTCCGTGTCCACCGAGAAGTCCGGGGAGGCGAACTCCGACTTGGCGGCCGTGGCGGGGACGGTGATGTCGACCGGCTTGGCCGTCCGCGCGTCCAGCGTGACCGTCGCGTCCTTGGTGACGTTCAGCTTCGGCTGGGCGATCCAGTCGGCACCCTTGGAGAAGTCCTCGGGGTCGACGTAGAAGGACGAGTTGAGGATGTAGGTGCCCTTGGGGACGCGGATCTGCACGGTGCCGGAGGCGTCGTACGGCATGTAGTACGCGTCAGCCGCCAGACCCGTGAGACCGGCCAGGTCGGTGCCGTAGTTCACGGCCGGCTTGCCGTCCCGGTCGATGTGCTTGAGCGTCAGGGTGTACGACTCCACCTCGCGCTGGACCGCCGCGGCCGTGCGGACGCTCTGGCCGCCCCCGGTCGCCGTGACGTACGCGGAGTAGGCGCCGTCCGTGGTGCCGCCGAGGCGGGTGTCGGCGGTGAGGTCCACCGACGCCTTGCCGCCCGCGGGGACGGTGACCGTCTTGGCGCCGAGCGTGAAGAAACCGGCGGGCGCGGCCTGGCCCTTGGGGTTGGTGCCCGCGACCGTCAGGTCCAGCGTCACGTCGGTCGTGCCGAGGTTGCGGTAGGTGACCTGCCGCGTGGCCGGGGTGTCGTCGGTGTGCGGCCACTGCTGGGTGCCGAAGCTCACCGAGACCGGGTCGGCGATCACGGACTGCGTGATGGCCTTGTCGACCTGGATGCGGCCCGAGCCCTGCTCGAACGGCGTGTACGCGCCGCCCTTGGCGGAGCCGGTCAGCGCGCCCTTGAGCTCGGCGTACTTCCAGTCGGGGTGCTGCTGCTTGAGGATGGCGGCGGCGCCCGCGACGTGCGGGGTGGCCATCGACGTACCCGAGATGGTCAGGTAGCCGGCCGGGTTCTGGCCGACCTCCTGGTCGATGACGCTGCCCGGGGCCGCGGCGGCCGTGATGTCCACGCCGGGGGCGGTGACGTCGGGCTTGACGGCGCCGTCGAGGCCGGGTCCGGTGCTGGAGAAGGAGGCCAGCTTGTCGTTGTCGTCCACGGCGCCGACGGTGAGCGCGGCGGCCGCGCTGCCCGGGGAGCCGATGGTCTGGTCGCCCCACTCGCCCTCGTTGCCCGCGGCGATGGCGAAGAGGAGGCCCTTCTCCTCCGAGAGCTTGTTGACCTCGGCCTCGAGCGGGTCGATCTCCGGGGTGTCGCCGCCGCCCAGGCTGAGGTTGACGACGTCGGCGCCCTGTTCGGCGGCCCACTCCATGCCGGCGAGGATGCCGGAGTCGTCCCCGTAGCCGTCGTCGCTGAGCACCTTGCCGTTGAGGATCTTCGCGCCGGGCGCGACGCCCTTGAACTTGCCGTCCGACTTGGCGCCCGTGCCGGCCGCGATGGACGCGACGTGCGTGCCGTGTCCGTAGTGGTCGGTGGCGTCGGCCGAGGTGGAGAAGTTCTTCGACGCCAGGACCTGGTCCTTGAGGTCCGGGTGGGTGGCGTCGACGCCGGTGTCCAGGACGGCGATCTTGACGCCCTTGCCGTCGTAGCCGGCCGCCCACGCGGCGGGGGCGCCGATCTGCGGCACGGACTTGTCGAGGCTGGCCTTGCGGACGCCGTCGAGCCAGACGTGGGCGACACCGGAGGCGGCGGCGCCGTCGTCGGTGACCGCGTCCCACAGCTCGGTGGTGTCCTGCTTCGGCGTCAGGACCGCGTCCGCGTTGAGCGACTTGAGGGTCCTGCGGACCTTGGTCGCACCGGCGTCGCGGACGTCGGCCTTGGCGGTGGCCGCGGCGCCCTTGTAGCCGACGATCACCTTCAGGCCCTGCTTCTGGGCCTTGCGGCTGGCGGCCTTGTTCAGCTCGGTGACGTCGAAGAGCCGCTGGTCCAGCTTGCCGGTGGCGAGCAGGCGCCGCGCGTCGGCCGGCACCGCGTAGGTGTGGCCGTCCGCCTCGCGCACCTGCACGGGTATGTGCTCGCGGCCCTTGGCGGGCTCGAAACCGGTCACGCGGCCCTTGTCGCCGACGACGACCCGGTCACCGGTGATCAGGGTGATGCGGTGCTTGGCCGTGAGGCCGTTCCCCGTGGACTTCGTCGCGGCGGCCGCCTGCTCGGGCTCGGCGGACGCCGGGCTGGTCATGCCCGCCGCCAGTGCCACCGAGGCCGCGGCGGCGACGGTGGCCGCGCACGCTCTTTTCACTTGTCTGCGCAAGTCTCCCCCTGGAGATGAGGTCCGGGCGAACCCCCGTTCACCCGGCCGGGGGTGGTCCCGTACACATGCGCGTACACCCCCCGGACGGGTCAGTATGCCGGGGGGTTGATCAATCGCTCAATAGAATGGCGGGGGCGCGGAGTCGATGGCTTGTTCCCCGCCCCTTGTACGGCCGGGCCGCCCGCCTTCTCCGTCAGCCGCCCGCGTTCTCCTTCACCGTGATCCTGCCCTTGCGGATGGTGGCGAGCCGCGGGGCCTTCTTCGCGATCGTCGAGTCGTGCGTGACCATGATGAAGGTGAGCCCGTGCTCCTTCCACAGCGTGGTCAGTACGTCCATGATCTCGTCGCGCGTCGACTCGTCGAGGTTGCCGGTGGGCTCGTCCGCGAGCAGCACCTTCGGCTGCTTCACCAGGGCCCGGGCGATCGCGACGCGCTGCTGCTGGCCGCCGGACAGCTCGGCCGGCAGATGCCCGAGCCGCTCGGCGAGCCCGACCGACTCCAGCGCCTCGGCGGCCCGCCGGCGCCGCTCCTTGGTCTTCACCCCGAGCGGTACGAGGGCGGTCTCGACGTTCTCCTGGGCGGTGAGCGTCGGGATCAGGTTGAAGCTCTGGAAGACGAAGCCGATGTTCTCGCTGCGCACCTTGGTGAGCTTGGCCTCGGACAGCTTGGCCAGATCCGTGCCGTCGAGGTCGATGCTGCCCTCGGTCGGGCGGTCGAGTCCGCCGAGCATTTGCAGCAGGGTGGACTTGCCGCCGCCGGTGGGGCCCTGGATGACGAGCCGGTCGCCGTCCGCGATGGTCAGGTCGATGCCGGCCAGCGCGTGGACGGTCTCCTTGCCCCGCGTATAGCGCTTGGTGACGCCTCTGAGTTCGTACATGGTGCAGCTCCTGGTTGCGTAAGGGTGGTGGGCGCGGGGGCCGGGACGGAGACGCCCCGGCCCCGCTCTCGGCGCGGCGCGGCGTTATTCCACGCGGCGCAGGGCGTCCGCGGGCCGCAGCCGGGAGGCGCGCCAGCCGCCGAAGGCACCGGCGATCAGTCCGCCGGCGACGGCCAGGACGACCGCGACGGCGATGGTGGAGAGGCTGACGGGCGCGGTGAGCGCCACGTCGAGGGCCTTGCTCGCGGCCTGCCGGCCGGGGCCGCCCATGCCGCCGCCCTGGCCGCCGCCGGGCCCGCCGCCGAAGCCGCCCCCGCCGCCCCCGCCGCCGCCCGAGGTGCCGAGCTCCGCCTGGAGGGTCGGGCTGATCGCGGTGACGACGTAGGCGCCCGCGAGGCCGAGGGCGATGCCGAGCGCACCGCCGACCAGTCCGTTGACGATGGCCTCGCCGACGACCTGCCGGGTCACCCGGCCCGACTTCCAGCCGAGTGCCTTGAGCGTGCCGAACTCGCGCACCCGGCGGGAGACGGCCGAGGAGGTCAGCAGGCCCGCCACCAGGAAGGCGGCCACGAGCACCGCGATCGACAGCCACTTGCCGACGTTCGAGGCCAGGTCGGAGGCGGTCGACAGGGAGCCCGAGACGGTGTCGGCGAGATCGGCGGACGTGGTGACCGTCGTACCCGAGATGTTCTTCTGGATGGTGGACTTGACGGTGTCGATCTGCTGCGAGTCCGACGCCTTGACGTAGATCGTGGTGACCTTGTCCTTGGAGTCGCTGATCGTCTGCGCCTGCTTCAGCGGCACGTACAGGTTGGCCGCCGCGTCGCCGCTGTCGGGCGTCGCGATGCCGATGACCTTGTACTTGACGCTCTTGACGGTGACGGTGTCACCGACGGCGAGCTTCTTCTCCTTGGCGTAGGACTTGTCCACGACGACGACCTTGGCGTTCGTCTCGGACGTCTTGAAGGTACGGCCGCTGGTGATCTTCGAGGAGGTCAGCGGGCCCAGGGCGGGCTCGGTGACGTCCGTGCCGAAGACGGAGTAGTTGTTGACGTCGAACTCGGCGCCGCCGCCCTCGACCCGGCCCTGCGGGGACTGCTGGCCGCCGCCCGGGGTGCCGCCCTGGCCGTTGCCGCCGCCCTGCTGGCCGCCGCCGTTCTGGTCCTGCTGGAACTGGCCCTGCCGGAACTGGCCGCTGACCTTGATGACCTGGAGGCTCAGGCCGCCGACCGCACCCGAGACACCCTTCTGGTCGCCGACCTTGGTGACCGTCCCCGCGGACAGGGTCTGGAAGCCCTGCACCATGACGCGGTCGCTGCTCTGCTCCTCGTCGGAGTCGTTGTCGCGCGCGTCGAAGTTGAAGCGCGGCCGGCCGCTGTCGTCGCCGTCGCCGGACTGGGCCGCCGCCGCCTTGGTGACGGTCATGTCCGTGCCCAGGCCGTACAACGACTGGAGCACCTTGCCCTGTGCCTTCTCCATGCCCGAGGAGACGGAGCTGACCACGATGACCAGGGCGATGCCCAGGGCGAGTCCGGAGGCGACGACGAGGGCCGCCTTTCTGCGGCGGCGCAGTTCGCGCCTCAGGTAGGTGAAGAACATGCCCGCAAGCTAGGAAGGGACCGTGATGACGGGATAAGGCCGGGATAAGAGAACGATGAGAAGGCTGTGAGCAAGGGGCAGTACGAGCTGTGCGGGGGCCCGGAATCCTGTGCTCCGCACAGGAGACGGGGCGGCCCGCGAGCAGTACGACGACGGCGGCGGCCCCCCTGATGCCAGGGAAGCCGCCGCCGGAAGATCGGAGAGGATCGGAGGTGAGGGGCCGTCAGGCCGCCGAACCCGCCTTCCAGTCCGCCCAGTTCATGTTCCAGCCGTTGAGGCCGTTGTCCGGGGAGACGGTCTTGTCGCCGGTGTTCTTGACGACCACGACGTCACCGATCAGCGAGTTGTCGTAGAACCACGCGGCCGGCGTGCTCGAGTCGTTGGCACCCTTGGTGTCGGACAGACCCACGCAGCCGTGGCTGGTGTTGACCGAGCCGAAGATCGACTTGGCGCCCCAGTAGTTGCCGTGGATGAACGTGCCCGAGCTCGACAGGCGCATGGCGTGCGGCACGTCCTTGATGTCGTACTCGCCCTTGCCGTCGTCGTCCGTGAAGCCGACGGTCGCGCCGTTCATCCGGGTCTCCTTGAACTTCTCGGAGATCACCATCTGGCCTTCGTACGTCTTGTTGTCCGGCGAGCCCGCGGAGATCGGGATGGTCTTGACGGTCTTGCCGTCGCGCGTGACCTTCATGGTCTTGGTCTGCGCGTCGACCACCGAGACCTGGTTGCGGCCGATCTTGAAGGTGACCGTCTTCTGCTGCACGCCGTAGACGCCGTCCGCGCCCTCGACGCCGTCGAGCGCCAGCTTCAGGGTGACCGTGGAGCCGCCCGTCCAGTAGTCCTCGGGGCGGAAGTCCAGGCGGTTGGCGCTGAACCAGTGGCCGACGACCTCCTGGCCGCTGCTGGAGGAGACGGTGATCCCCTTCTGCACGGCGGCCTTGTTGGTGATCGCCTTGTCGAAGTTGATCGAGACCGGCATGCCCACGCCGACGGTGGAACCGTCCTCGGGCGTGAAGTTGCCGATGAAACTGTTGGCCGGGGAGACGGTCGTGAAGGAGCCGTTCTCGTGGGCGACGCGCCCCGAGGAGTCCTCGGCGGTGGCCGTGATCTTGTACTTGGTGGCGCGCTCGAGCTGGCCGCTCGGCGCCCAGCTCTTCTTGTCGGCCGATATCTCGCCCGCGACGTCGGTGCCGTCGGCGGTCGTCATCGCGACCTCGGTGAGCGAGCCCTTGCTGACCGTGACCTTGGTGCCGTTGTTGATGGAGGCGTTGTCGGAGCCGTCCTCGGGCGTGATCTTGATCTGGGCCTCGGACGTCTTCTTGGCGGCGGCCTCGTCGACCTTCGCCTGCGAGGTGCTGTCGCCGTCCGACCCCCCGGCGCTGTCCTCCCCGCTGCACGCAGAGAGCACCAGCACCCCGCCGAGCAGTGCGGACGCGACCGTCAGGCCCCTGCGCCGCTTACTGACCGTCATCACACGCTTCTCCATCGTTGCCGAAAACCCAAAGACCCCGGACGTCCCCGTAAGAACTTTCAACGCTACGACCGGCCCCACCCGTTCCACATCCCGCCGAGGTGTGGGGCACGCCACGTCCGGCCCGCCGAACCGGCCGTCCGGCCACGGGCCGGGGCATGCCGATGCCCGGGATACCGGTGCGCCTGCTGAGACGAGAGAACCCCGGGCGGCGGTTGCCCCCCGGGGTCAAGTTTCTCCCAAGTCGCTTCAGCCGACCCGGACGCCTGCCTCGTCGTCCTCCGCGTCGTCCTCCTCGGCATCATCGTCGCCCAGCTCCCAGTCGGGCGAATCGGGGTCGTAGTCGATCGTCTCGCTGCTCCACGACGCCTGGGCCAGATCGGCCCCCGGCACCTCGCTGACCAGGTCGATCGGGTCGACGAGATAGGCGAGGGCCTCCGCGGTGTCGTCCGTCACGGCGGCCTCGGCATGCGCCCGCTCGCCGTCCGGCATGTCCGTGTCCGCCGCGATCCGCCGAAGCGCCGCCCCGGTGACGGCGTCGGCGTCGTCGACCTCCAGCACCAGTTCGACCCGAAGCCGTACAAACCGTGATGTCTCAGGAGTGTCCATGGGAGGGAGCGTACGGCCCGTGGGTTGCGCGACTTTCCCACGACCCGCGCCTTTCATTAGCATCGCCCCACACGGCCAATTCGCCAGCGTCACAAGGGGATCGATATTCCGTGTCCGCCGCACGTCGATCGTTGCTGACCGCCACCGCCGCGGGGACCCTCCTGGGAGCCCTGTGGTTCGTCCCGTCCGCCAACGCCACGCAGAACGCGTCCGCGCAGCAGTCCTCGACCGGGACGTCACAGACCTCGCAGACCTCCGCGACGTCGAGAAGCGCCGACGCCGCGCTCGGCGCGTCCTCGGCGACGGACACGGCGCAGACCTCCGCCGGGTCGGCGGACGGCGACGGCACGCGGCTCGCCGACACCGGCAGCGTCGACACCACGCCGTACGTCATAGGCGGCACGCTCTTCCTCGGCCTCGGCGCCGGATTCGTCGCGTACTCGGTACGCCGGGAACGCACGGCCGCCTACTGAGCGACCGCACGACCCGCTCAGCGAACGGCCTGCTCAGCAACGTACGACGCAACCAGAGCGGCCCGTCGACGACGGTGCCGCGGCCCGCCAGACCCCCGGGTGGATCCATGCGAGACCTGACCGAGCTGACCGATGTCGAGGCGCCCGCGTGGCCCCTTCTCTCCGAGGTCCTGGCACGCGGCGAGGTGCACGTCGACGTCCTGCCCGCGGAGCCCGAGCGGGCCCGCGCCGCGCTCCACCAGTTGCAGATAACCACCCGCTCCCACCTCGGCGCGGTCGTCCTGAACTGCGGCGGCCTGGTCGTGGACAGCGGCTGGCTGCGGGTCTACGGCAGCCCGGGGCCCGATCCGGTCACCGATCTGCCCGGGGTGCCGACCCTGCCCTCGCTGGCCGAGGTGAACGGATTCCCCCCGGTGCCCGACCCCGCCTGGCGCCCGCGGGACGGGCTCGTCGTCGCGCACGACGTCCTCGGCGGCGTGTTCACCGTGAACGGACCCGACCCGCAGGCGGCGGGACGCCCCGGGGCACCCGGCGAGATGGTGTACTTCGGCCCCGACTCGTTGCGCTGGGAGGGCCTGGAGGCCGGCTACGGGACCTGGCTGACCTGGCTGCTGGGCGGCGGGATAACGCAGTTCTACGGGACGCTGCGGTGGCCCGGCTGGCGGGCCGAGACCGGCGCGCTCCAGGGGACGCAGGGACTGTCCTTCGCGCCGTACCTGTGGACGGCCGAGGCCAAACGCGACCTGCCCGGCACGAGCCGCCGCGCCGTCCCCCTGTCCGAGCTCATGGGCGTGGCCAGAGCCTTCTGCCACCAGCTGGACGACTTGGACCCGGGGTTCCTGGGCCGGATGTGAGGGCCCCGCGGCGCACCCCGTCAGGGG